>NZ_JBYSYV010000006.1:0-44939 GCF_058783805.1 Peribacillus sp. FW305-BF15
CAATCAACGTCCAAATTGTACAAGCCATAAAAATAGACAAACTCGATTTTCATCGAGTTTGTCTACAGTCTGAAACCGACCTATTAAAAGGTCGGTTTTTCTTTAATATAAGGTACGAAGCGGGAAACTATCCGTTCCCATTTGAAAAGGGGAGCGGCGCCTGTAGGTACTCGGTTTCTTGTTTCGGTTCAATCTCGCTTAAAAATTGCAGATAACCGGTATATACCTGTGAGGCCATTCCTAAATAGTGCAATTCAGTGTGGATGATTCCCTTTCGTGGTGAATGGAGCAAATACATTTTTTCATCCCTCCTTTTAAAAGGGTAGGCCAGTTAGTACAACGATATTTATTAGGGAAAAAACCCCTATTACTAAAAATTGGATGCACCAGGTTCAAAGGCTTCTGCAGCTCTTTCTTCTAACACCATGCGCAGTCCATTCTTGGGTCTGAGTGTAATGGAGGGAAGGGGAGTTACATCATGATGGTCAGGTGCAAGCTTTATCCTATATCTCTTTGCAATGCAGGCCAGGACAAACACCGCTTCCATCATGGCAAAGTGATTGCCAATACAGACCCGCGGCCCTCCGCCAAATGGAAAGTAAGCGAACGCAGGCAGGCTTTTCATAAAGTTATTTTCAAATCGCTCAGGGATAAATGATTCCGGTTGATCAAAATACTCTGGATTATGCTGCATCACATAAGAACTTATTAGTATCATATCGCCTTTTTTAAAGCGATATCCTCCTATTGTGACATCCTCCGTCACATCACGGGATAAGATATACAGTGGCGGGTAAAAGCGAAGTGTTTCATGAATGATATTTTGAGTGTATTGTAATTTCATGAAATCTTCAGGATTGGGTGTCCGCTGACCGATTATGCTATTGACTTCATTAAAAAGCTTGGCTTGAATTTCCGGATGCTTCGAAATTGCATACAGTGCCCAGGAAAGAGCATTAGCTGTCGTTTCATGACCGGCAAGAAAAATAGTCATTAATTCATCACGGACCTGATTGCTTGACATGCCTAACCCGTCGTCGGCATCACGGGCGTCCATCAAGATCCCTAGCATGTCTTCATGTTTTACTGTGTCGTTCTTCCGTTTTTCAATAATGCCGTAAATCACTTTATCAAGCCTTTGTATCGCCTTTTTATATTCACGGTTGGTACCCATAATGGCATACGGAAAATCTTTCTCATCCTTTTGACTGTTATTCTTAATGCAGTTTCCAGAGGTTTCCCAACGATTTCATATCCATCCTTGAATTCCATGCTGAACATGGTCTTGCTGATTATCCCGAGAGTGATGTTCATCATATCCTTCGTTATACTCCGTTCATCATCATGTTGCCAAGTTGATATATAATCCATTGTGATATCAATCATATCCTTGGCATATTGGCTAATATGAGTCTTTTTGAAAGAGGGTTGGATAAGCCTTCTCTGTCGCATATGAAAGTCTTTTTCGCTTGTAAGCAGACCTTCACCGATAAGCGGTTTTAAAAGATTGAAGTCACTGGATTTGACGAAAGATTGTTGTTTTGTTACAAGTATTTGTTTGATTAAATCAGGATTTAAAACGTGATAAACAGTTTGGAATGGTCCTAAACGGAATTTAGCAACTTCCCCATATTCCTTGGACAATCGGGTCAGGAACCCAATCGGATCTGTTTGGAACTCTTTTGTATGTCCGGAAACCAGCCTTCCTTTTGGAACCATTTGAGAAGTGCGGAAGACATCATCAGCGTGGCTCAATGAAGTTTTTCCCCTTTCTTTAAAATACTTACATGTAATCATTGTATGAGGATAAGCTAAATTGGTTTGGACAAGTCGTTAAAGAAAGGGCTGATAATTCTATTGAAGAAATAAAGTTACAGCGAAAAAACCCTGGATGAATATAGCCAGAGTTTTTCATGAGAGCTTTAGATTAATGAAGGGGGATTCAATTCAACTTCTTTCATCATCGCCCCTATGTTGGAAACGATCATTTTTTTCATTGATGGGCCCGCCAAATTGTGCATTGATCTCCTTAACCACTTTTTCTAAAAATTCATCAGATATTATTGGATTATTTGCTTTATTGTGCATGTGTTTCTCTACAATCCTTTCTGGATATCGTGTGTTTGGAACAATCATGAAGGATATGTTATCAACATAACCTCACTTATAGAAAACTATTCTTTCTCTGTTCAACTTTTTCTGCTGTAACATTTTACGGAAGCATAAACAGTTATATTTTACTTAGAGGATTATGGTAAGTGGATCATTTTACAACCAAAGGGGTCAATCCGATGTGGAAATGGCCCAATCACCTCTTTTTGGTAATTGGGCATGGTCTATATTAACTTCATTAAGGAAACAACTGCCTTAAATATTTTATTAGCTGATCACGAAGTTCAGGTCGTTTCATGGCGAAATCTATTGAAGCTTGAAGGAAGCCGAATTTATCGCCGACGTCATAACGATTTCCCTCGATGATATACGAATATAATGGTTCCTTTTCTAACAAAAGGTCTAAAGCTTCGGTAAGCTGGATCTCCCCCTTACGATCAGGCTGTACGTTTTCAAGGATTTCAAAAATCGCAGGTGATAAAATATATCGGCCAATTATCGCCTGTGTTGATGGTGCATCCTCCACTTTTGGCTTTTCCACCAAGTTTCTTACCAGAAATAAATCCTCATATCGTTCTTGGAAGTTTACGATCCCATACTTGGAGACATCGGCTGGTGATACTTCCTTACATCCGATAATGCTCGCTCGAACCTTGTTATACCGTTCCATTAACTGCTTCAAGGCTGGAACCTGGCTATCCACGATATCATCCCCTAACAGGACGGCAAAAGGTTCGTCTCCGATAAAAGTTTTGGCACATAAAACTGCATGACCCAGACCTAAAGGTTCCTTTTGCCTTACATAGTGAATATCGACCATGTTGGAAATGTTCTCCACGATCTTAAGCAGATCATTTTGACCTTTCATTTGCAGAAGCATTTCAAGCTCAATCGATTTATCGAAATGATCTTCGATGGCACGTTTGTTTTTACCCGTAACGATGATAATATCCGTAATCCCTGATTGTACCGCTTCTTCGATAATATATTGAATGGTCGGCTTATCGACAATCGGCAGCATTTCCTTTGGTTGAGCTTTCGTAGCAGGCAAAAATCGTGTTCCTAAACCGGCTGCTGGAATCACCGCTTTCCTTATCATAGCCCAGCCCCTTTTTAAGGTTCTTTTATATGCTTATTGCATTTTATGTGGTCATTGGTTGACCTATATCAAAATAGGTTAAAATAAATCCCTTAAAAAGAATAGATTTACCTCCGAAGCCAAATATTATGGATAGATGAATTTAATCAAGAGGTGGATATTTTGCCAATTGAAAATAAAGAGAGAAAACAAATCCTTTTTGCCTTACTCGTCATTGTTTTATATCTTTCGCCCTTAATCATCCTTGGAGAAAATGCGCATATTCGCGTACATGATAATTTGGATTCCAACCTTGCCTGGTATAAAGTCCTTTCAGAAAGCGGTGAGTTATTCGGTGCAATTGACGCCAGAATTCCTCAGATTATGAATGGGCTGCCCCGTAATGCTTTTGGCAGTGAGTTCAGTATTATCGTGTGGCTTCATGCTCTTTTTCCGACAATGGTCGCATATGCAATAAGCCAGGCATTAACAAGGTTTATTGCATTCTTTGGTATGTATATCTTATTGAAGGAACATTTGGTTACAGGAAGACAATCAGGTTGGATTAGGGTTGGAACATCCTTAGCCTTTGCCCTTACCCCATTTTGGCCATCGGGAATGCTCAGTACACTTGGGATGCCTTTAGCCCTTTGGGCTTTTTTGAATATCCGCAGCAAGGATCATTCTTGGAAGAATTATTTGGTCCTTACACTTTTACCGCTTTATTCAAGCATCGTGCTTGGCTTTTTCTTTTTCCTTGTTGCAATGGGCTTTCTTTGGCTAACGGATGTAATCAGGGGAAAAGGATGGAATATAACGTTTCTTCTTTCAATCGTTTATATGACCGTCATTTTTGGTTTGGTGGAGTATCGTTTGGTCGCTTCATTCATTTTTGATTCGGAGCCAAACAGCAGAGATGAATATTTTCACGCAAGGCTGCCGCTCGATTGGGTCATTAAGCTTACTTTCAAAAATTTCGTTCTTGGACATACGCATGTCATGACTGTACATGCGCTTATCATCCTGCCGATTACAGTCTTTGCTCTTTATATTATTCTGACAAAAAAATTGTGGAGACAGGAAAAGGTATATGTTTTTTTATTCGGCTTGAATTTCATGCTCTCAGCGTGGTACGCATTTTGGTTTTATAAAGGCTGGCTTCCTTTAACGGAAAGGTTCCACACCCTGGATACTTTTAACTTTGCCAGATTTCACTTTTTAAGGCCGATGATCATTTACTTGGGGTTTGCCCTTGCGATAAAAATCATTTGGGAATACAGCGACTATGCTAAGAAAACCCTTTCTATTTTCATCGCCGTTCAAATACTGATTTTAATCGGTTTCAATGAGGAAATCACTCACAATGAAAAGCCAACTTTTAAAGAGTTCTATTCAGAAAGCCTTTTTCAGGAAATAAAAGATCATATTGACCGTCCACAAGAAGAATATCGTGTTGCCAGCATTGGGCTGCATCCCGCAATCGCTCAATATAATGGATTTTACACGCTCGATAGCTATAACAATTTTTATCCGCTTTCTTACAAACATCAATTTCGTCAAATAATTGAAAACGAATTGGCTAAGAATAAAAACATCAGAATCTATTTTGATGAATGGGGAGGACGTTGTTACCTATTTACCGATGAGCTTGGGAAGCATTATATGTTCAAGAAAGGCTCGAAGAAAGAGCTGAAAAATTTGGACCTCAACATGGATGCGTTTAAAGGATTAGGCGGAACGTATATATTTTCTGCCATCCCAATCAACAACGCGAAGGAAAACGGATTGGTGCTGGATAGGGTTTTCACTAAAAAAGGAAGCGTATGGAAAATTCATTTATACAGAGTCATGTGAAAAGGGGGGAATAGAATGAATTCACCGATTGTAACGATTGTTGTACCTTGTTATAACGAAGAAAGCGTTTTGCAGGAAACCATTTCCCAGCTTTGTGGATTGATGAGGGGGTTGGTCGATGAAAACGTTGTTTCCGGTCAAAGTAAAATTTTGTTTGTCGATGATGGGAGCAAGGATCAAACTTGGAAGATCATTTACAAAGAAACGATTAATAATGAATATGTTCGCGGGCTAAAGCTTTCCCGGAATGCTGGACATCAAAATGCACTTCTGGCTGGGTTGTTTACAGCCAAGGAAGCCTCAGATTGTGTGATTTCCATTGATGCAGATTTACAGGATGATATTCAAGTCATCCCGGAATTCATTCGTAAATTCAATGAAGGATGTGAAATCGTATATGGTGTCCGCCAGAAAAGGGACCTTGATTCATTCTTTAAACGAACATCTGCAACAGGTTTTTATAAATTGATGAACAAGATGGGGGTTAACCTTGTCTATAATCATGCCGATTTCCGGCTAATGAGCAAGAGGGCGATCATGGAGTTGGAACGCTTTGATGAAACGAATCTTTTTTTACGGGGGATTGTACCGCTCATTGGGTTTAAGACGGACTCTGTTTATTATGACCGTAAAGAAAGATTGGCCGGGGAAACGAAATATCCATTTAAGAAGATGGTTGCTTTTGCACTTGATGGCATTACTTCCTTTTCAGTTACACCGATCCGGCTTGTATTATGGCTAGGATGTCTTTCCTTTTTCATTAGCTTACTCTTTGGGTCTTACTTTTTATGGTTGAAATTTTATGGGCAGACCGAAACTGGCTGGACCTCATTGATCACCTCCATATGGTTGATCGGTGGACTACAGTTGATTGCTGTAGGGTTGATTGGGGAGTATATCGGAAAAATCTATAATGAATCCAAACGCCGGCCTAAATATATTGTTGATCTTGATCTATTTAATCCGCTCGATTTAAAAAAACGGGAGCAACTAGACAATGAACGGAACAGTATTGAAAAACTATCTAAAACAAACTAACTCCTTTATCCGCTTTTTATTGGTTGGAATAGTCAATACAGCGGTTGGACTTTCCATCATGCTTTTTCTCATGAATGCTCTTGAATTATCTTACTGGATCTCCACCTTTATCGGCAATGGTACGGGAGCTGTAACGAGTTTTCTTTTGAACAGGACTTTTACCTTTAAAAGCGATATAGAATGGCGGCGAGGAGTTGCCCGTTTCTTTTGCGTCATCCTGATTTGTTATTCCACCGCTTATTCTATAGGCCAAGCCATTGCAGAATCACTGGAAGGAACCGTTCATTTATCCATACAACAAAATTTGGCTGTTCTGATAGGAACAATCTTTTATACAGTGCTTAACTATCTTGGCCAGAAATACTTTGTCTTTAAAAAAAGCAATTTGAGGCCAATTCAAGAAGGAAGGAACTAATTGGCGTAGATCAGTGGAATAATGCCCCCGAATGGACGGGAATTAAAAATGGAATCGGAAAGCGAAATTCTGATTTTATGACTATCCAAGCTGGGGCAGATCTGTTTTACTTAATCCACCACGTTACTTCATTTTTCCTTTTGGGGAATCTATCTTTTGTTCATTGTCTTCTTGAATATCTTCCTTTCAGACGTTTACTTTCCTTCTTTCCTACCATCGAATCATGTGTTTGCATGACTTTTGTTATATAAGTCAAGAATAAAACCTCGCCTATAAATAATAATTCTATTTCTGTGCAAAATTTTCATTTACTTTTCCATTTCACGGGAGTATGATAATCAACAGTTTCATATTTCTAAATCGCTTAAACCTCATGGTGCGGGGGACCCGTTATTGGGATTGTCTTTAACAATCCAAGGGGTGAATCCTTTATAAGGTAGGGCTACTCTTAGGTCCGAATCCGACAGCTAACCTCGTAAGCGTTATATGAGAAGGAAGGTGGAGCTTGTTAGACAAAAAAATTGATGTCTACAGGTCTATTTAGCTATGACTTGTAGGCATTTTTGTGTTTCGACTCGTTTTTTTGCGACAGCTGGGAAACATAAACTTATAAATTAAGCTGGTGGTGAATTCTTGATGTTATCTTCTATAAAGAGGTTCTTGATTGGGAGACCTTTAAAATCAAATGCACTTGGTGAACAAAAGCTTAACAAAACAAAGGCGTTGGCGATATTATCTTCAGATGCATTGTCGTCGGTTGCATATGGGCCGGAGCAAATATTGATTGTCCTGATCACGGTCGGTGCTGCGGCATTCTGGTATTCAATCCCTATCGCGATTGGAGTATTGATCCTGTTAACCGCTTTGATTTTGTCCTACAGACAAATCATTTTCGCTTATCCACATGGCGGGGGAGCCTATGTGGTTTCAAAAAACAATTTAGGTGTCAATCCAGGGTTGATAGCTGGAGGATCCTTATTGGTCGATTATATATTAACTGTCGCGGTAAGTGTTTCCGCTGGTACGGATGCCATCACGTCCGCTTTTCCCGGCCTGCATGATTATAATGTCCTCATAGCCATTATTTTTGTCATCCTACTTACTATCTTGAACCTTAGGGGGGTTACGGAATCGGCATCTGTCTTGGCCTATCCGGTGTACCTATTCGTTTTAGCCTTGTTCATCTTGATTGGGGTTGGAATTTACAAGATTCTGACGGGAGGAGTCTCACCGGAATTGCATGCATCAATCGGGACTCCGGTAGCAGGCATTAGTTTATTTATACTACTAAGAGCATTTGCATCAGGAAGCTCCGCATTGACAGGAGTCGAAGCGATTTCAAATGCAATCCCGAACTTTAAAGATCCAGCACCGAATAATGCTGCGAAAACATTAATAGCGATGGGTTCCTTACTAGCTGTTTTGTTTTCGGGAATCGTATACTTAGCCTATTATTTAAGCATTGTTCCTAGCGCAGAGGTAACGGTCGTCTCCCAGATTGCTGAAGAGATCTTTGGACGGAATTTCATGTATTTCTTCATTCAAGGTACAACTGCATTGATCTTGATACTTGCGGCAAATACTGGATATTCGGCTTTCCCTTTGCTTGCGGTAAATCTGGCGAAGGATAAATTCATACCAAGGGCGTTTACGATCAGAGGGGACCGTTTAGGGTATTCCAATGGAATTATCATACTTGGACTTGCATCCATCATCTTGATAGTCGCAGTTGAAGGACATACGGAAAATCTCATTCCGCTTTATGCGGTTGGTGTATTCATCCCATTTACGTTATCCCAGACCGGGATGATTGTTAAATGGATTCGCGAAAAGCCAAAAGGCTGGATGATGAAATTAACCATTAATTCAATTGGTGCCATAATTAGCTTTATCGTCACGATGATATTCTTTTTAACCAAATTTATTCAGGTTTGGCCTGTTTTGATTTTTTTACCTATCATCATTTTAATTTTTCATCGAATCAGAAAGCATTATGAGGCAGTTGGAGACCAACTAAGGATTACAACATGTGAGCCGATCTTACCAATCGAAGGAAATATCATCATTGTACCTGTTGCGGGTATAACTCATGTGGTTGAGAACTCTTTAAATTATGCAAAATCTCTATCTGCACATCAGGTCATTGCCGTTTATGTCGCTTTTGAAAGAGAAGATGAAAAGAAATTCGAAGAAAAATGGAAAAAATGGCAGCCAGATGTAAGGCTCGTTACACTGAATTCGTATTACAGAAGTATCATTCAGCCACTAACTAAATTTGTGGACACAGTAGAACATAAGGCTAGTGAATCCAACTATAAAGTTACGGTGATCATCCCCCAATTCATTCCGAAGAAGGGCTGGCACAATATACTTCATAACCAATCAAGTTTACTGATTAAGGCCTACTTGCTTTATAGAAGAAATGTGGTTGTTACGACAGTGCCCTATCATTTGAAGAAGTAAGTTCCATATTTAAGAAATATAGAAGCAGAATGTAGACAAATTCGATTTTCATCGAGTTTGTCTACATTTTTTTATGGCTTATACAATTTGGACGTGGATTTCCGCTCAAGAAACTCGCTATCCGCGGGCGGTGGGCGAGCCTCCTCGGCTTGCGCCTGCGGGGTATCCCAAGACGCGCTTTCCCGCAGGAGTCTCGTACACCCGCTCCACTCAACCTTGTTATAGTATGTAGTAAGGAACCATACTTGAGGGGTTGAAGTTGTGTTGGTTTGGGACCATCATTTGATGAAAGATAAGTTTTCCGTCTACAAATAATGTGGGTCCCGGTTTACATGATTGGGCATACGTTTTTTTTATGGCTTATACAATTGGACGTTGATTGGAACGTAAGGCACTCGCTTTCCGCGGGCGGTCCGCGAGCCTCCTCGTCTAACGCCTGCGGGGTCTCCCAAGACGCGCTTTTCCAGCAGGAGTCTCGTACCTTCCGCTACAATCAGCTTTGTTAGAGCATTTAGTTAGAAACCATACATGAGGAGTTTGGGACCATCATTTGATAAAAGATAAGTTTTCCGAACCCCTTTTGTCTCAAACTGGAGGAGCAAGCCTACATAAGGTTTGCTTTCTTATAATCTTAGAATTAAAAAGACTGCCCCTACATCGGTCTTTCAACAAGTGTCCCCGATGGTTGAAGAATAACATTAATTAAAAACTCATTAAATTTGCCATCACGATCATTGCTGATGAAGCCCATACAAGAAAAAGGATTGCAGTGAGATGTGGGGATACTTCATCTTTTATAGCTTTAATTAAGGTGAGTATAAAACTATAGCCAAAAATGAAAAATAAAATTACATATAAGTAAACCAATATATACATTCCTTTCGTAACATAGAGGCTAAAAGCTGGATTTGACTAGAACATTTTACCATATATTTCAGTATTCTTGACCAATAGTTAAACAAGAGCTTTTTCTCAGAGCCTTTTATTTTCACCGAAGGTAAAAGAGAACCCAAGTGTTCTGTAAGTTGGAAATTGTTTTAAATCTTTCAGTCAAAAGGGATTTGGAAATACTTGTCGAAAATTATAAAAACAACGCTCATATGGATAATGGCCAGGGGCGGAAGATTGATGAACGGCTCTCCCGACCCGTGAAGTGATGCGGATGACCACTCAGCCCAAACGATTACTGTAGTAATTGTGCAAGCCTATTGCAGTGGTAAAAAGGCTTTGGTGACAGTGTAATATAAAAGGAGCGTGATGGTATCTGAGCATCATTCAGGGTTTCAATAACTTCGACTATTTTCCATTTCAACCGGAATTCGAGATTCTATCAGATTATTATATAGAATATAAACAAAGAAATTCTGACCATTCCACTACATTGTTCTATCAATTTAAAATCAATCGGGATTTAATGAATCCAATGTCCGTCATTCCGGATGGGTGCATCGACATATTATTTTATTGCGATCCCGAAAGACCTTCCGCAGATGTGTACGGGACTGTCCTCAAGTACAAAACGATAAACTTTCAGGCTAATTGTGAATATTTCGGTGTGAGGTTTATGCCTAAGCAGGAAACCCAGCATTTTAAATATTCCATGAAGGAGGTAATCGATCGCCAAATCCCTTTAGCTGATATGTTAAAAATTGAACCTACCATTATGGAAAGGTTAATAACTGAACGGGATTTTCATGGAAGAATAAAGCTGTTCAAAGAAGAAATAGGGATTAATATTTTTACGTGTAACGGTTTGCCGGTAATTATAGAATATTCCTTGAACAAAATATATTCTTCTAAAGGAAATGTAAATATGAATCAATTAGCTGCTGAGACCGGATACTCTACAAGATACTTGCGAAAGCAATTTGATGCCCATGTAGGGATGCCGCCCAAATTATTCAGCCAAATAGTGAGGTTCCAAAACTCCCTGCATATGTTATTGAATAAACAGGCCTTTACAGTTTGGGATGTGATTAATGAGAATGGGTATTTTGATCAATCACATTTAATTAATGAATTTAAAAAATTTGGTTATCTGACTCCTACTGAATTCATCGATGCTGTTTCAAAGAAATTTTCAAACCCAATATAACGTTCTTGTTTTATAGTGATTACATTTGAAGGATCCCGTTCATGGTGACGAGGATCTTTTTTTTGGTTTTAATGCATACAAAAATATTCTGAATGTTCCGTTTTTTACAATAAAAAAATAGTGACCAGCCTTATTGTGTTAATAGATATGTGATTGTTGTTTTGATTGTCCAATAGAAAGGGGAAACGATGATGGGGAAAAAATATCGATTGTTCATTGATGGGAGATGGGTTGATTCAATATCTGGAAGAACATTCGAATCATTTAATCCTGCAACTGATGAAGTGAATGCTATAGTTGCCGAGGCAGGTCCGGAAGATGTTGATTTAGCGGTAAAAGCTGCACGAAGGGCGTTTGAATCTGGCCCGTGGGCTGAAATGGCACCGGGGGATAGAGGGAGGTTATTGAATAAGGTCGCACAGGCACTGTGGGAGAATGCCGATATGCTGGCCGAAGTCGAATCAAAAGATAACGGGCTGCCAATCAATGAAACAAAATTCATTGCGATGCCAGCCATGATAGATGTACTCGAATTTTATGCGGGATTAGCCAATAAAGTCCAGGGAAGTACCCTTGCCTCTCCCAATAACCGGTTCAATTTTACTTTGAAGGAGCCAATTGGTGTCATAGGGGCCATAGTCCCTTGGAACTTTCCGCTTATGCTGACGATGTGGAAGCTTGCCCCTGCTTTAGCGGCAGGCAATACGATTGTGATAAAACCAGCTGAGCAAACTCCTGTTAGCATTCTGGAATTGGTTAAAATCTTTCAAGAAGTCGGAATTCCAGATGGAGTCATCAATGTCATTCCGGGATACGGGAAGATAGCGGGTGATGCCCTCTCCTCCCATCCTGACGTCGATAAAATCGCTTTTACGGGTTCAACGAATACTGGCCGCCTAATCATGCAGGCAGCAAGTAAGAACTTAAAACCAATTAGCCTTGAATTAGGGGGGAAATCACCAAATATAGTTTTTGATGATGCTTCAATTGATAATGCAGTGAATGGATCCATGTTTGGTATCTTCTTCGCACAAGGTCAAGTATGCGCCTCCGGTACAAGACTTTTTGTGCAGGAAAGCATATATGATCGATTCATGGAATCATTCGTGAAGAAAGCGCGATCCATCCGTGTAGGGAATCCCTTAGACCATACGACCCAAATGGGACCGCAGGTTTCCTTGCAGCAACTTGACAAAATTCAACAATATGTAGCGGCCGGTCTGGAACAGGGAGCTAATCTTGTAATGGGAGGAGAAAGAAACACGGAGGCAGGAAATGGCTATTTCTTCACGCCTACTGTTTTTGAGAACGTTACCAATGAAATGACAATTGCCCGCGAAGAAATTTTTGGGCCGGTTTTGTCGGTTATCAAGTTCAAAGATGAAGAGGATGCATTGAACAAGGCGAATGACAGCTTGTATGGATTGGCTTCAGGTTTATGGACCAATGATTTAAAACGGGCGCACCGGATGGTAAGGGGGTTAAAAGCGGGGACGGTATATGTGAACACGTTTAGCATGCTTGATAGTGCAGCACCTTTTGGCGGCAGGAAGCAAAGCGGTTTCGGAAGGGAACTGGGTATCCAAGCGATGGATATGTACACGGAAACAAAAAATGTGTGGATCGATTTGAATGAGCAGGGTTTGAACTGGTATGGAGTTTAAGGGCAGGGAAGCGTCCTCATGGGCAGCTTGATTGAGTTGGATTTCCTGCTATCCGCTTGATAAATCGGTATGAGTGGGATGTGTTTTCTGATATTGGCTATCTTCATCATATTGAGTATTGTTGGGCCAAAGAGTCGACACCAGTTTCCGGGGAAGATGATGAGGTAGGCAAATGAAATTTTGCACTTTATGAACGAGGCACTTCGAGGAAGTTTACTTAATGGATAGAATGATATTTTACCAAAAAGGGAGAGGTTAAGATGGAAAAAACTTCTAGTGTGAAAGTAACGAGGGAAAATCACCCGCTTGATCCATTAACGGCAGAAGAACTTAAACTTACGGTCCAGATTTTAAAACGTGATAAAGGATTGGATGACCATTACCGCTTCGCTAACATCAGCTTACTTGAACCTGCAAAATCCATTGTTCTGGATTATCGTGATGATGAACAAATCAAGAGAGAAGCATTCTGCATCATTCTTCATAATAAAGAGGGAAAAACATATGAGGCTGTTGTTTCCATAACGGAAGGAAGCATAATGTCATGGAAACTGATTCCTGGAGTGCAGCCATCCATAATGGCCGATGAATTCATGGAGTGTCAGGAAGTTGTGAAAAGCCACCCTGAGATGATAAAAGCCTTTGCCAAAAGGGGGCTTACGAATATGGACAATATCATGGTCGACCCATGGTCAGCAGGGAATTTTGGAATTGAAGAGGAAATGGATGTACGAATCGTCAGGGCTTTATGTTATTACCGTTCATCATTATATGATAATGGGTATGCACGTCCCATTTCGGGATTATACGTCCTTGTCGATTTAAATAAGATGGAAGTCATCAAGATTGTGGATAAAGGTGTCATACCATTTCCGCCGCTTGATGGAAATTATACACCCGATCAAGTAGGTGACATGAGGCAGGATGTTAAGCCTTTGGAAATAGTTCAGCCTAAAGGACCAAGTTTCACGACGGAAGGACATGTGATCGATTGGCAGAAATGGAATATCCGCTTTGGTTTCAACTCCCGTGAGGGTCTTGTTCTTCATACGATCAGTTACAATGATGATGGAGTACAGCGGCCAATCCTGTATAGAGCTTCTTTATCTGAGATGGTGGTGCCTTATGGTGATCCGACTGATCCGGTTAATAGGAACAATGCTTTTGATGCAGGGGAATACGGCATTGGCATGTTGGCGAATTCACTTGAACTTGGGTGTGACTGCCTAGGTGAGATCAAGTACTTTGACGCGAACCTGGTGGATAGTAAAGGGAATGTAATTCAAATTAAAAATGCAATTTGTCTGCATGAGGAAGATTTTGGAATTGGGTGGAAACATACGGATTGGAGGACAGGTCATGTTGAAGTCCGCCGTTCAAGAAGATTGGTCTTATCGAGCATTTCGACAGTTGGAAATTACGAATACGGATTTTATTGGTATTTCTTTCAGGATGGGACGATACAGTTTGAAGTGAAATTGACGGGCATATTGCATACACAAGCCATCGAACCTAACCGGAAGCACCCGCATGGCAATCTAGTCGCACCTCAATTATTTGCTGCACATCACCAGCATTTCTTTAATATGAGGCTTGATATGATGGTTGATGGAATGAATAATTCAGTTTATGAAGTCAATACAAAAAGCATGGAAAAGGGTCCGGACAACCCATATGGAAATGGTTTTTATCCGGTTTCTACTTTGCTTAAAAATGAATCCGAGGCTGTCCGGGACCTTGATTTGCATACTGTGCGCTTCTGGAAAATCGTCAATCCCTCAAAAACGAATATATTGGGGGAACCGGTTGGTTATAAATTGTTTGCTGGGGAGAATTGTTTTCCGTTCGCCCATGATGATTCGCCTTTATTAAAACGGGCTGGATTTTTAAAACACCATTTTTGGGTGACGCCATTCGATCCTGAAGAACAGTTTGCTTCAGGGCGATACCCAAATCAACATGCAGGGGGAGAAGGGTTGGAAGATTGGGTTAAAGCCGATCGCTCCATTGAAAATGAAGATGTTGTGGTCTGGTATAACATGGGACACCATCATATAACACGACCTGAAGATTGGCCAGTCATGCCGACCGCTTATATTAGCTTTATTTTAAAACCGACGGGCTTTTTCAATCGGAATCCAGCTCTTGACGTGCCTCCATCAAAAACAAAGAATTCAGCTTGCCAGATGGACGGTCATTCTTCCTGTCATTAAAATCAGTCGTTTCACTAACTATTGCTCGAAAAGGGGGAAACGAATCGAATGCTGCTGCTGACCAGTTTTATGATAGTCGTGGCTTATACAATTTACTTTTCTAAAATAGCCCATCGGAAAAAAGAGAATATTGGTGTTGGCCTAGGTAAATGCATGGTCATGATGTTAAGCATGACGACAAGTTTAACCTTAAGTTTAATGCTGTCATTCCTGATGCCCGGCAAGCTGGCGGTTTTAACCGTTCTAGCCATCGCAATATGTGCAGTGGCAGGCTTCATCATCGGAAAACCATTCGGTCTAACAGCGGTTATGGAGTCTCTGTCAACAACTCTGATGGGGGCAATGATGGGAGCCATGCTTGGGGTCATGCTGCCTCTTGATTCACAAACTTTCATGCTCGTTTCGATGGATCTAATTTACCTATGCAGTATATTCTTTGTGACTTTTTATATAAAAAGAGAGGATGTAAAAGAGACAAAATGTGGGAGGGGGGTTGCTCCTTTCTTTCTGACCCTCTTGTTCTCCATCATCATTATCGGAACGTCGGCTGTTTGGGAACGTGATTATTTCAAGGTTGGTGGAGATTCGGAAATGGACATGCAACATCATCAACATGGCGGTTAGCTGTTACAAGAATATCAATATCATCAAAAGGGCTGCTTCTGCAGCTCTTTTTGTGTTGAACAATTCTTTTAGGGAAACACTTCATAAAATTACCAAGGGTCAATTCAAATAATGCGAACATATTAAGAAGACAAAATGAAATTTCCTGCTTAGTTTTGTACTTACATATATGGGGGTTGAAAATGGATATACTATTAGCTCTCTTGCCGGCATTATTCTGGGGAAGCATCGTTTTATTTAATGTGAAACTCGGGGGTGGACCCTATAGTCAAACACTAGGTACAACGATTGGAGCCTTGATTTTTTCAATTGGTGTTTATATTTTTGCCGATATTAAGCTGTCACTTTTGGTGTTTGGTGTCGGAGTCGTATCTGGATTGTTTTGGGCCGTTGGACAAGCTAATCAGCTTAAGAGCATTGATTTAATGGGAGTTTCTAAAACAATGCCGATTTCAACAGGATTGCAGCTCATTTCAACCACTTTATTCGGGGTCATAGTTTTTAACGAATGGTCTACAATGAAGGCGATTATTTTAGGCGTATTGGCATTGATCTTCATTATTATAGGAATCATCTTGACCTCCTTGGAAGATAAAGAATCGAAAGAGGGCAAGTCGGGAAACTTGAAGAAAGGAATTGTTATTCTCCTCATCTCGACATTCGGTTATTTGGTTTATGTGGTCGTGGCCCGTCTTTTTGATGTTGACGGGTGGTCAGCGTTGTTCCCTCAAGCGATTGGGATGGTAATAGGCGGTCTGTTATTGACTTTTAAGCATAAACCGTTTAACAAATATACGATTCGTAATATCATTCCGGGATTGATATGGGCTGCAGGGAACATGTTTTTATTCATTTCCCAGCCACGTGTGGGAGTGGCCACTAGTTTTTCACTTTCGCAGATGGGCATAGTCATCTCAACCCTTGGCGGGATCTTCATTTTACGTGAAAAGAAAACGAAGCGCCAACTAATTGGAATTGTAATTGGGATTATCTTGATCATCATAGCTGGGATTATGCTGGGATTGGCAAAAAGTTAATTGGAGGATGATTACATGTATACAGATTTAGAAGGTAAGGTAGTTGTTATTACCGGATCATCCACTGGTTTAGGAAAAGCGATGGCCATTCGCTTTGCTAAGGAAAAGGCAAAGGTCGTGGTTAATTATCGCACTAAATCAGAGGAAGCGGATAGTGTAATGGAAGAAATCAAAACAAATGGCGGGGAAGCCATTGCCGTAAAAGGCGATGTCACCGTTGAAGAAGATGTTATTAACCTTGTTCAATCAGCGATAAAGAACTTCGGGAAACTCGACATATTCATCAATAATGCAGGGATTGAAAATCCGGTTCCATCTCACGAGATGCCGTTAAGCGACTGGAATAGGGTAATCAATACTAACTTAACCGGAAATTTCCTAGGCTGCCGTGAAGCTATCAAGTATTTTGTCGAGAACGGTATTAAAGGGAATGTTATAAACATGTCCAGTGTACATGAGATGATTCCCTGGCCTTTATTCGTTCACTATGCAGCTAGCAAGGGCGGGGTCAAGCTGCTTACGGAAACCCTGGCTCTTGAATATGCACCAAAAGGGATCCGTGTGAACAGCATTGGTCCTGGAGCCATCGCCACGCCAATAAATGCCGACAAGCTTGAAGATCCCGAAAAGAAAAAAGACCTTGAAAGCATGATTCCGATGGGGTATATCGGAAAGCCTGAAGAAATTGCTGCGGTTGCTGCATGGCTGGCATCTTCAGAATCCAGTTATGTAACGGGCATCACTCTATTCGCTGACGGAGGAATGACAAAATACCCTGCATTCCAAGCGGGAAGAGGATGAAATGAGTTTAATTCCTCTTTTATGATGCAACAAGAATCCCAGCAGGATCATTCCTGCTGGGATTCTTGTGTAAAGCATTAACGAGTATGATGATTATACCAGCTAATGAAATTATCGACGACCGTATCGATAAACTGGACAGTTGACTCATGTGTAAGCCTGCCTTCGTTATCGATTTTGTCATGCACTGCACCAACATATACTTCATTCCCAGGAAGGAGTGGGGAGGAGATGCCTATTGCGAATAAGATTTCACGCAAATGCAATTGAGCTTTTACCGTCCCTAATTGCCCCATTGACGCACCCATGATCCATGATGGTTTGCCGATCAAGACTTTATCGACACGTGATAACCAATCAATTGCATTGCCCAATACACCTGGAATCGTCCCGTTGTATTCAGGTGTTACCCACAAGACTGCATCTGCTTCGGCCACTTTGCTTTTAAATTCTTTTACAACCAATGGAGGATCATTTTCAATATCTTGATCATAAAAAGGTAAATCCCGAATGTTCAAGATTTCGAGATCAAAACGATCTTGATATTTAGTTTGAATATATTTGGCTAGCTTAAGGTTGTATGACTCTTTACGGATACTTCCCACTATGGCAACAACTTTCATCTCCAATACCCCCAATGATTTTATAATGGATAATCATGTAAATATGTTCCACTTCCCTATTATAATTGGAATGTAATTGAAAGGGAAAAAGGATGCTTGGGAAATAATCATTCGGCGGATGGCTCTTCAATCACATCACGATGAAAATGTCTTTCCATGACATACCCAAAAAAGGAGGCAAGCATTTGTTGAAACAGCATGCCAAGTACAACGGGTACCGCAACGGCAGCAGGGAAATAGGTGGTTGCAAGAACGGCTCCAGCACTGATGTTTCGCATACCGCCTGTAAATGTCAAGGTGATGATATCCGCCTTTTCCCATCTTAAACATGCACCGACCATCCAAGAAAGGGCATAACCTGAAGCGGCTATGAACAAAACCAAGAAGGCCATGATCATTATTTTCTTATCGAAATGGGTTAAGAAAGGCGCTATTTTTGAACTGTTCAATATGACTACGATTCCAACGCTTATCTTGGAGAATGGAGCTAATCGGGGAGATAGTGAATATTGTATCTTTCCTTTTGTAGCCTGATTCAAGAACATGGCAAGCATGGAGGGCAGAACGACCATTCCGATTAATCCTTTCACTATCGACCCCAAATCCATTTCGATCGAACCGCCTCCGAAAAAGGAAATGCTGTAAGGGACGATGAATGGCGAGAGTAGGGTGTCGATTAAGATGATGGTTAGGGCAAGTATGGCATTACCCTTATAAATGGATACCCAGATCATACTGGTGACACCGGTTGGAATCACTACTGCGAGGACTAGGCCGGTAATTGTGAAAGCATCACCATGAAACACTAAATGACCGAGGCCAAAAGCCCAAATTGGCATAAGCATATGAAGGATGATCAATACGATGAAAACGGGTAAAGGGTGGGTGACTGCCTGTTGCAGAGATTTAAAGTTAGAGCCTAAACTCCCGGAAAATGTAATGAAGGCAAATATCCATGGAACAAGAAAGGTGTAATCCATTAGATGTTCGGACAATAATACCCCAATAATCACGCTTATCGGCGTGATGAGAGGCATGACTTTATCGAGTTGTTCATTTATTGTTTTCAGCATCATTCATCCACTTCCTCATCCATTCTATTAAGTAAGTTTACCATATTCCAAAACATATAATTTGTAAGACAAGAATTTTGTCAATTTATTTTTGAAGATGGTGAAATGCATTTAATGTAAGACTATATAAAATAGGCCAAGTGGGATGCTAATATATCCATTCTTTTTGTGTTCTCCATTCCTTTCGCTGCTATGAAACAAAAAGGGCTGCAAGCTTTCCCTGATGGATGGTTTTATAAGGAGGTTTTTAGGCAGGATTGTTCGATGTAACGTTGTATATTCAATGAAAAATAGTTTAAAGTAGAGGAGAGAGGTGAAAGAAATGGCAGAAAAGGTTTCCAGTATAATGTGGTTTAGTCTTGCAGTACAAGCCCTGCTTGTTCTTGCTGATCATGATGGATTATGCAATAGTAATAAATTGGCCGTTAAGCTTGATTCGGAGTCAGGTTTTCTTAGAAAAATATTAAGTAATTTAGTGAAGGCAGGGCTGATTCAAGCGAAGGAAGGAAGAGATGGGGGATATTCACTTGCCAAAAATCCCGAACAAATCATTCTTGCAGATATATACTCTGCAATTAAATCCGAACCTTTTTCAAAAGGCTTTCTTGATGTGAATGCTAAAAAATGCTTTCAACCATCTTCCCGCGAAGCTTTATGCGGCTTGAAAAACGAGATGGAGAGCTGGATTATACAAGGCTTGGAACAAAAGACGATTGCTGATTTACTTTCAAAATCCTGATTTGAAAAACGAAACTGCCAGGGTTTCGTTTTTCTTAAACTGTATTTGACAAAAGAACAGTATGCGTTATATACTGTTCCTGTAATAATTACAGTTAAATGGAGGTCATTATCAATGACAAAAAATATAATGAGTAAAGAAGAGTACCTGAATAAAGCTAAAGAATTGAATGTACCGCTTGAAAAGCCGAAAGTCCTTAATGATACGGATTTCATTACGGTAGCAAAAGAACGGAGATCTGTTCGCCAGTACGATGCTGAATACGTGATGACTGAAGAGGAAATTCGTGAAATCTTGGAGATTGCGATTCAAGCGCCGTCTTCTTCCAACTTACAGCCATGGAGATTCCTTGTGATTCAAGATAAGCAAACCCAACAAGAATTGCTACCCATCGCAAATAACCAACAACAAATCGTCGATGCATCTGCTGTCATTGCCGTTTTAGCTGATATAGAAGGTTACAAAAATGCAGAACGGATTTATGGTGAATTAGTCAATAAAGGGATCATGAAGAATGAAATCAAAGAGCCATATGTAGCCTCTATTCTGCATAATTACGGAAACTTTTCCGCTGAGAAGGCTTTAAGCGTAGCCATGATTGACGGTGGCTTGGTTTCCATGCAGATCATGTTGGCTGCAAAAGCAAAAGGATACGATACAGTCCCAATGGGAGGGTTCGATGAAGCCAAATTTGTGGATGCGTTCAATGTACCGGAAAACTTCAAACCTGTCATGTTGATTTCCCTTGGAAAAGGAACTAAAGCAGGCTTTGAAAAAGTCCGTTTGCCACTCGATGATATATTGACTTGGAATAAATTCTGAGGAACAACTAAGAAAAAGGATAGCTAAAATCGCTATCCTTTTTCTCATGGTTTGATTTTGACTCTGAAAAATCATTTATTCTCGCGAGCAATAAATGAATGTGTTACAATTTTTCCAGATATTTCTTTGGAATGTTTCCTCTAAAAATCACCGACCGGCAAATTAAGCTAATGAATTCTTTTTGGCGCTGCTAGCCAAAATACAGCAATTATCGTGGGTTTAGCCGTTGACAATGGATGGGAGGGAGTCCGTGTGAAGAATATGAAAAGTGAAGTGTTTTCGTGGTTGAAAGCTATCTTATTCGCTTTAATGATCGTGTTCATTTGCCAACAGTTTTTATTTACGCCAGTCACGGTAAAAGGTGAATCAATGGAGCCGACTTATGAAAATGATGACCGGATCGTGGTAGCTAAAATCGGAAAGCCGGAGCGTTTCGATATGGTCGTATTTTATGCTCCGGACGCGGAAGAGAATTATATAAAAAGGGTGATCGGTTTACCAGGGGACAGCGTCGAAATGAAAGATGATGTCTTATATATCAATGGGAAAAAGTATACAGAACCATATTTGAATACAAAAAAAGGAGAAATTCCACCTGAAGAGAATCTGACGGAGAATTTCACCCTAAGTGATTTACTCGGGAAATCCAAGGTACCTGTCGGTCATTTGTTTGTCATGGGGGATAATCGAAGGAATAGTTGGGATGGAAGAAGATTTGGTTTTATTTCTGAAAAATCACTTGTGGGCAAGGTGAAATTTCGCATCTACCCTTTAAATGAAATGGGAGTGCCGAAGTGAAACGACCACAGTGAATATAAGTGAAAGCTTGGATGATAATGATATGGACTAAGTTGTATTTATAGCAGATGATGGATAAGAACCTTTTCCTATGGTTAAGGTTTTTATTTTGGATTGTGGGGGATTAATATGAAGAATGGTTTATCTGCCATTTCCATCCCGATGCTGGATGAAGAAATGGGACGTCAGGTTAAAGGACATGTCGATTCGCTGACGGTTCCTCAGGGAAGCTTAGGACGGCTGGAAGAATGGATAATTGAACTGGCCAAGATGACAGGGGAGGCATTTCCGGACATTTCGAAACCGGGGGTGATCGTGTTTGCAGCCGACCATGGAATTACGGAAGAAGGCATTTCCGCGTATCCAAAAGAAGTGACGGAACAAATGGCACTTAATTTCCTGAATGACGGTGCTGCTATCAATGTATTAAGCCGTGCGATAGATGCTTACTTGGACATTGTCGATATAGGGATCGATGCAGATATCGAAGCACCGGGGTTAACTTCCAGAAAAGTCCGTAATGGAACTAGAAACTTTTATAAGGAAGAGGCTATGACAAAGGAAGAAGTAAATCAAGCGCTTGACATTGGGTATGACCGTGCAGAGAAAATGATTGCCCGTGGGGTGAACTGCCTGATTCTTGGTGAAATGGGAATCGGAAATACGACATCCAGTACCGCCATCATCTCCATCATAAGCGGGAAAAGCGTCGAATCACTAGTGGGGCAGGGAACAGGATTGAAGTCAGAAGGCATTTTACATAAGCGAAGAATAATTGAAGAAGCGATTTCATTAAGAAATCCTAATCCTGATGATCCAATCAACATTTTGATGAATATCGGTGGATTCGAAATTGCAGGTATGGCAGGGGCCATGCTTGCTGCAGCGAATAACCGTATACCCATTCTTGTTGATGGTTTCATTACAACAACGGCTGCTGTTTTGGCAAACCTGATTTCCGGACGTGCAGCCGATTATATGTTTGTTGGACATCGATCTGCAGAACCTGGTCATAGAGCGGCCATAGAACTGCTTGGCAAGGAACCGATCCTCGACCTGGGAATGAGAATCGGGGAAGGAACAGGGGCTGCCCTATCATACCCCATTCTCAAGGCGGCGACATTGGTCATTAAAGAAATGGCAACATTTGAATCTGCGGGCGTGTCAAATAAGTAAGAAAAAGGAGACCTCGATAACGCTGGTCTCCTTTTTATACAGGTGAAAAATTGGATACTGCATTGAAACATTCTTCTATTCCGCTGTTATTTAATAGGCAGATGATCTTTATATTTCTTCATTTTCCTGACGACGGAAGGCTGGCTGATACCTAAGAATTTAGCCATTTCATATGTGGACTTGCATTGTTTACTCGCTTTCATCAACATCCATTTTTCGACTTGTTCGAGAGCAGTATTGAGATCACTATCATCAACCATCATATTGTCGATCATTAGGGTATCATCTATTTTCTCCAAAGATTCTTGTCTATGGAAATGGGAGGGGAGAAAGCCTGGGAAAATGATGGAGTCTTCCGAGGTCAAAATGAGCCGTTCAATCAGGTTTTCCAATTCACGCACGTTTCCTGACCATTTATGCTGAATCAGTATTTCGTAAGTGGAAGGGTGCAATTTCTTATCCGACTTGTATTTCTTATTGATGATTTCGAGATTATGATTGATTAAGATGGCAATGTCTTCTTTTCTTTCTCGTAACGGCGGTATTTGGATGGGAATCACATTTAAGCGATAATACAAATCGAGCCTGAATGTTCCCTTCTCCACCATTTCCTCAAGGTTTTGATTGGTTGCCGTCACAAGCCGGAAATCAATTTTATGCTCTTTTTTTCCTCCCACTCTTTTAAAGGTCTTCTCTTGCAGGACATTTAATAACTTCACTTGCATATCGAGGGGAAGCTCCCCGATTTCATCCAGAAATAAGGTTCCGTTATCTGCTTGTTCGATCAGCCCTTGCTTCCCCTGCTTCTGCGCTCCGGTGAAGGATCCCGCTTCATATCCAAAAATTTCGGATTCAAAGAGACTTTCTGGGATGGTACTGCAGTTGACTTCGATGAATGGCTCTTTGCTGCGGTAACTCTGATTGTGCAGCCGGCGGGCGAATACGCTCTTTCCCACACCGGATTCCCCAAGTAGCATGACTGTCGCATCCGTTTTGGAAACACGGTGTATCGTTTTGGCGATTTGCCGCATTTCCTTGCTGCGATAGATCAACTCCTCCTGTTCCCTTAGTTCCTCGACCTCCGATTGGTATTCTTGAATCTTTTTCTCCAATTGACCGTACTGATCCTGGAGGTTCCTGATTTCAGTTTGATCTTGGGCATAGCTGACGACACGAATCAATTCACCATCATCATCAAAGATGGGATAGGCAGTCGACATGACGATTTTTCCCGTCTTCGTTTGCTGCATGATCTGGATAGGCGTTTTCTCTTTCAATACCATGGCGGAAATCGAAGGTGAAAGGATTCCTTCCGTTTCGAGCTGGTAAACGGATTTTCCAAGGTAATGTTCTGGTTCGATTCCATATATCCACCAATGGTTAGGATTCGTGAATAAAATGAATCCTTTTTCATCGGTCACGGTAATATTATTATTGGATGTGTTGATAATGCATTCCAAAACTCTTTTGACGTTGTTATCACTCATCATTTTCCCCCTTATCACTGTGCCGGTGATTCAAATATAAATCAAAAACAGAAACGAAATCAAGAATTTTCAGATATTTCGATTTGGAATTGAATCATTTTTTATAAGAATCATGCCTGAGATAGTCTCACTCACTTCATTCATCAAGCTAAAACTAGAGTAATAGAGACGCCACCCACATTAAAGCAAATGGATACTTATACGGTTAACCTACTTATGTTTGGGTATAAATAAAGTAGAGAGTAATCGATTGAAGGAGTGATTGACTTGGCTGAAAATACAACCTTGGGACAATATTTATACGACTGCTTAAAAGCAGAAGGCATTACAGAGATTTTTGGTGTGCCTGGAGACTATAATTTCTCATTGCTAGATACTTTGGAAGATTACGATGGGATTGAGTTTATTAATGGACGAAATGAACTCAATGCTGGTTACGCAGCGGACGCATATGCCCGGGTGAAGGGCATGTCGGCACTGATAACCACCTTTGGTGTCGGTGAAATGAGCGCATGTAATGCAATCGCTGGAGCGTACAGTGAAAATGTGCCGCTCATCCATATTGTCGGCTCGCCAAAGACCATGATGCAGCAGGAAAAGGAGCTTGCCCACCATACGTTAATGGATGGAGATTTTGATGTTTTCCGTAAGGTTTATGAGCATATTACCGGTTATACAGCAATACTTACACCAGAAAACGCGGCTAGGGAGATACCGGCTGCAATCAAAATCGCGAAAGAAAAGAAAAAGCCCGTTTATTTGGTAGTGGCTATCGATCTCGTTGAAAAACCATTGCTTTCTCTCGGTAAGACATCAGAAAACATGACAAAAACGAATGTCGATGCTTTGCAGTCAGCAGTGAAGCATATAAAAGGCATGTTAGAACATGTAAATAAAGCCGTTCTGCTTGTCGACGTGAAAACACTTCGTTATAACTTGCAGAAACCCGTACTGCAGCTCGCTGAGAGGTTAAATGTTCCAGTTGCTTCATTGATGCAGGGGAAAAGCGGGTTTGATGAGAGTCATCCCCAGTATATTGGTGTATACGGCGGAGCTTTCGGAAGTAAGGATGTAACTGAGACTGTTGAAGAAGCGGATTTGATCATAGCCGTTGGTACTGTTTGGTCAGACGTCAATACTTCCAAAGGTACAGCAAAGCTTAACCCGTTGAAAATGGTGGAAATTCAACCTGACACATTAAAAGTGGGGGAAGCCAGCTATATGAATGTCAAGGCGGAGGAAATACTAAATGCGCTCCAGGACATTGGCTACCGTCAGAACGAATCTGTCGGAAACATCTCGTTTCCGTTTGACACAATGGTGGAAGACCCATCTGCACCACTGAAAGCGACTTCCTATTATCCTCGAATTCAGCAAATGTTGAAGGAAAATGACATTGTGGTCACGGAAACAGGAACATTCTCTTATGGCATGTCACAGGTCAGATTGCCGAAAGGGGCGACCTACATAGCCCAGGGAGGCTGGCAAAGCATTGGTTATGCGACGCCTGCAGCTTTCGGTGCTTGTATAGCGGATAGAAACCGGCGTGTCCTTTTGTTTACCGGGGACGGATCGATACAGCTGACAGCACAGGAAATAAGCTCGATGCTGGAGAACGGCTGTAAGCCCATCGTGTTTATCCTCAACAATAACGGCTATACGATAGAAAAATTCTTAAACGTAAAAGTCGATATAGAAAAACAGAAATACAACGAGATACCAGAGTGGAATTATACAAAACTGGCTGAAGCATTTGGTCAAGAGGAATTCACAGCAAGAGTCGAAACGAATGGTGAACTGGATGAAGCCATTACAAATGCCCAAGATATGAACGCCGATAAACTTTGCCTTATAGAACTGGTCGTGAAAGATCAGATGGATGCACCGGATTATTTGAAAAAAATAAGGCAGTACCTTGAAGAGCAAGAGAAACTAAAGTAATTAATCCTTGAGTTTTTTTTACATTAATCCTTAAAGGATGGAAGAAATTTGCGACACTCCTGCCGAATAACTGGCTAGCCGAGACCCCGGAGACGTTTACGTCGAGGAGGCTTGGCAGACAGTCGGCGGAAAGGGAGCGGATTTCTGGAATCGACTGGAACTTTTTTGAAATAAAAAAGCTCAGGCAAACTTACTCTTCTTATTAGTATACTTTCAGAAAAGGTCTTCTGTGATGAAGGCCTTTTTTTGTTGGAAATGTAGATAATGTACTTACTTATATCTGCACGGCCCGATCAAGGACAAGAATGCTAGTTGAAAAAGTGAACAGGATATACCCAGAATGACAATACCAATATTGGTAACGGTCATTTCAAAATTGAAACCAAGAATTTTTAAACTAAGAGTATTATGAAAATATCATGAAGTAATAGGAAAAATATTCTTCCTTAGCAGAGAAAACCATTCTTTTTCCTGCTAGCAATTTCTGTAGAGAAGGAGGTCCAAAAAATGCGTAAAAATGTATCATTAGCACGGTTAATAGAGTCTAATAAAGAAAATCTCAACAATAATCAGATGTTCATAGAGCTTATAGAAGAAAAAGTCCATAGAAAGCAGGTTGAAATGCAGGAAAGACAAGGAAGGATGAAATAGGCCAACGAAAGGAATAATCAAGCTTTGAAGGAGTCCGTATCAGTAATCAACTGAATTATGCGATTGTGGAAATGCAAGGTTAATGCGCCAGGTATGAGGAAAGAGAGGATAAAAAAGGTTAGCTTAACTTTATATTTTATTCTACCTATTGATAAAGAGTAATTATTGGTATTATAAAATATTTTTAACGGGTGTGTTTATCATTGCTGCGAGTATCTATTATACATTTGGGTTTACTAGTGAAGGTTTAGTTTATTTTGTATATTTTAATGTGTTTTGAGTATTTTTAATCGTAAAATCAATTATAAAAAAAGACTTAATACTTTAACGAATTATAAGCATATTTTAATGCGAGGTATAAGCCATAACACCAGTTGGCGGCTAGTTAACATTATCATAAGCAAAAAAGCGTGTATGATCATTTTATCGAAACACGCTTTTTTGCTTTTTATCGTTTACTGCCACGATCATTTAGTTTAGGACTCGGACTGCCTTCACAAAGCTTGGTCCCCAGTAGGAATTGTTAATATTAGCGTAGGATACACCTTTAGATGTCGAAGCATTCAGCATTTGACCGTTACCGGCATAAATTCCTACATGATTGATTACTCCATCATTATTGGTATCGAAAAATACTAAATCCCCTTTTTGCAGGGCCTTTGAGGATACAGCTTTACCAACGTGTGATTGGGCCACTGAATTTCGAGGCAAGGAAATACCTGCACTTTGGAATGCTCTTAATGTGAATGAAGAGCAATCAAATACATCAGTGCGTGAAGTGCTCGCACCGTATACATACTTGGCTCCCAAGTATTTAGCGCCAGCTGCCAAAACTTGATCTGCCTTGTTGGATTTGGACGGTTTATTAATTGCAGATACCGAGGCCTTCCCTGAAACCCGGATGGTTTGGCCGATACGAATACGATCTGAATTGGAAATGTTAGGGTTTATTTTAAGTAAGGCACTAAGGGAAAGGTTATATCTTTTAGCGATTGTTGATAAGGAATCCCCTAATTTAACGATATAAACGCCTGTTGTATTTTTACCTTTATCCGGATTGCTGGTAATGGCATTAACCTTCAAGACCTGACCTGGAAAAATGAGAGTGCTAGTCAAATGATTCATAGACTTTAATTGTTGGACAGTCATATTATTGACTCTGGAAATTTTGCCCAGGGTATCCCCGGATTTGACTTTATATGTAGCATTTGAACTATTTTTAGCCGTAGAGCTGGATCCGGACGTTTGTCCGGAAACCCGGATGGTTTGGCCAATATATATCCGGTCCGAACTAGAAATATTAGGGTTTAATTTAAGCAGGGCACTAACGGATACATTATATTTATTGGCAATTTTAGATAAAGAATCCCCAAGTTTAACCACATATTTTTCGGTTTTATCTTTACTTTTATCTGTATGGTTGTTAAGGGTATTAAATTTCAAGACTTGGCCGGGAAAAATAAGGTTACTAGTCAAATGGTTTTGAGATTTTAAGTGCTGGACAGTTGTATTATTGGCTTTAGAGATTTTATCCAGGGTGTCCCCTGATTTAACTTGATAAGAACCAGCATAAGCAGAAGTGCCGGCGATTAGGGTACCTATAATGGTCCCCGCAAGAATGAAAGAGTTTTTAGAATTGTTCATTTAGGAAAGTTCCTCCTGATGTGGTAAAAAAATATCTAGCATTTATATTATAAAGGTAAGGAATATAAAAAACATGACCCATATAAATAAAATTCAACTTTTTCGTCATTTTTCGGGTAATCTTGCTACAGGGAAATGGGCATTTATGGGATTTAGGTGGAGTGTAAGAGGGCCATACTGTAATTTCACATAAATGGATAAAAAGGGCATTTCATAAAAATGGAGGTTTTAGGTGATTAAAAAGAAAGGTAAGGATGGCATATCCTTACCTTTCCATGATTCATTTTTTTAATATTGTCTATAAACGTAGGGATCATCCGGTTCAGCGATTTTACTATGTGATGATACTTTGAGCAGGGGAATGGTTTTCTTGAATGGCTGATAATAAATGGATTCCAATTCACCTGTCACGGAATACCACTCATCATTTTTAGGATGCATTCCTTCAGGAAATTCGATTAACATACCGAATACCCCAGAGTCAGCGACACAGTGAATGACCCCAAAACGAAACAGGAATACCTGGTTTTTGGCTAGCTCATCTGAATTGTACGAAAATCCGGTTAACGTTATTTGTTTGCCAGTGAACTTTCCAGGAGAGTAATAGATGGCTTCTAAATCGTTTAGATAGTTTTCATCTGTTAATTGGAGACTATCACGATCGACCAGGCCTTTGAGAGAGTTATCCATTAAAGTTAAATAGTCATCCTTGCCATAATAAAGACTCGTATCCGGCTGCAGGAATTGATGCTGGCTATATTCATCCGAGTCTTCATATACAGGGAAATGAAAACCTTTTTTTTCTACAATATTGGAGTCCATAGTGGCAACAGGCAAAAAGAGACCGGTTAAAATGGGAATGAAGTATAGGAAGTAAGTAAGGTTCCTTTTCCATTTCTTATTTTCCCGGGAGTGATCATGTCCGCACTGACAATCAACACCTTCTTCTTGATTACCTTCCTTAAAATATAAGTAAGATCCCATTAAAGTGAATATTGCCAGTATATAGATAGCAATCTGTGAAACATATGAATATTCCATATTAATGTATTTCGATATATTCCCTGAGGCGTGTAAATGCATGAATAAAAAAGTAAGTCCAAGTAATATGAATAATCTTCCCATATAAAACACCCTCTTTAAGAAATAAACAATAAAGTTAGGCCTAAGACGGAAATAAATATATAGGCCATCAAACATAAAACGAATTTTGTTTTGAAGGTACCTAAAAGCATGATCGTATTTTTAATATCAAACATGGCCCCAAATACAAGAAAAGCAACTAGTGAAGAGGGAGAGAAGGTACTTCTAAAAGAACTTGCAACAAAGGCGTCCGCTTGGGAACACAAGGACATGACATAGGATAAAGCCATCATGACTGCATTCCCTGATAGTTTTCCTTGACCGATTTCAAGCAATAGGGATGTTTTCAAAAAGGTTTGAATGGCAGCCGCCAGCAATGCACCAATGATTAAGTATTTTCCAACAGAAAAGAACTCTTCAATCGAATGTTTGAACATCCCCGTTATTTTGTCATTAAATGTAAGTTTATGGTGATGTATATGTTCGATATGTTCCTGTTTAAGCTGATTTGTCTTAAATTGAAAAGACAGGATGAATGCAATGATCAGGACGACCGCGAATGCAATTCCGCCACGATAGAAAACCATGCTCCAGCTATTGCCAAACGCTATATAGGTGGAAAACAGGACGATCGGATTGAGAATGGGTGCAGAAAGCATAAAGGCAATGGCCGCTGAAAGAGGAACCCCTTTAGCGATCAAACGGCGGGTGATCGGGACGATTCCGCACTCGCAGGCAAGAAAAAAGACTCCTGCACCTATTGCGGATAGAACAGATAAGATCGGATTTTTCGGAATGATTTTTGCAATCATCTCTTCCGACACAAAAATTTGGATGATTCCAGATATAAGGACTCCCAGTAAAATGAAGGGAAGGGATTCAATTAGGATACTAATAAAAATTGTATTCATTTGCAAAAGGGCCTGAACGTTCATCATAAACCACCTTCCATATTGCTGACTTAACTATATTAGATTCGTAATAGAAGGAAGTCAATTTATTATTACTGGGGAAATAGGCTGGAAGATGAATGGGTAAGGAAATTTTGGAAATTGAATTATGGGATATTGAGGGGACTTGAATAATCTAATGTATAAGTTTGGCAGAAATTAAACTTCAATTAAAGTCTTGTTCCTTTTGAGGCTAGGGCTGTCATTAGCTTTATTCATAATACTTTCATATACGATACTTGATATGGATTTCGGGATGCTTACCGACAAAGCAAAATCCCCTCTAAGTTGTGTAACATACACAGAATTACAATGTTCGCTTAGAGGGGAATAACATCATGGAGACTATTTTGGTCCCCTTTTATTAATTAAGTTCTTACGGGATATAAATGGATTGTCGGTAACCCAGAAACGCCAAGGGTAATCCTTTGCTTCCCCGGAGTTGTCGATTCCGACGCGGGGACCGCTGGATATGTGGCCAGGCTTTTTTCCGGCAGCCAGATATAGCGGGGGATCGGTAAAGGATCGGCCATAATCATCCATGGTGATGCCTAGTGCCTTTGTTAGCTTCCCTGGTCCATCGGTCCATTTACGAATATCGGCAATTCCGCGTCTTTCATGCATTAACTCGAGCCCTGAATACGGTTCAATCGCACGAATTAAAATGGCTTCCGGATTTTCAGGTCCGCCGCTTACGACATTGACCAGTGTATGTGTGTGCATGACGTATGTATAGATCAAACCGGAATTTCCGAACATCACTTCCGTCCGTTTTGTCCGTCTATTTCCAAAACTATGTGCGGCCCTGTCCCCAGGTCCCATGTAGGCTTCTGTTTCAACAATGAATCCAGAAGCGGTTCCTTCCGCTGTTTCTTTTACGATCAGGCAGCCAAGAAGCGATTTCGCCAGTTCAAGTGTGGGCTGCTGATAAAAATCAGCAGGCAAAATTGAATCGTTTATCTTGTCCATAGTATCACCCCATTTAGTCTCATACAGGTAAAATGCCCTTATCAAATGAAAAAGAAACATAGGATTGAAGGGATGAAAAAGGCCGGCTGATATATCAGCCGGTCCCGAGCCTGTTTTAGCTTAATTCTTTTTCCGTTTCTTGATCTCTTTTGATTCGGCCCGAACCCACGGAAAGTGCCACTAATATCCCTGCGGAAACGAAAAAGATACCGGTGATGAAAACACTGGAGAATGCATCGATCCAAGCATTTTCTATCGTTTTAACAAGGACATTGCTGACTTCTGCGGGCATTTTTAGGTTTTCGGGATAAAGCATGATGTTGAATAACGTATCCGTTTTATCGGCTAATGCTTTCAGTGCCTCATGCAATATAGGGTCTTTTTGACTTACGACCGCATCATCCATATTTTGCTGGAGATTGTGATTCATGACAGCATTCAAAATCGTGATGCCCATCGTTCCACCTATTGAGCGGAAGAAGGTTGAAGCCGCTGTAACCGACCCTAGCTGCGATTTTGGAAATTCGTTTTGAACGGCAATCATCAGTGTCGGCATGACAAGCCCCATACCTATCCCAAGGATGGCCATGAATGAGTACGCAGTGAATATAGTCGTACTGCCGTCCATCATACTCATTAGGAAAAAGCCAAGCGTCGCAAAGGCCATTCCAAAGGTAAGCACGGTACGAAAACGGAATTTCAAAAGTAACCGCCCGCCAATGATGCTGGAAAGAATCATACCAATCATCATCGGAGTCATGGTCGATCCCGCTTTTGTTGGTGAAACTCCCAAAACGCCTTGCATGAACAGCGGGACGAACATGATTGCCCCAAACATGCCAAGGCCAAGCAGGAATCCTAAAATATTCGTGGTGGAAAAAACTCTATTTTTAAAAAGGGATAAATCAAGGATCGGTTCGACCGCTCTTCTTTCAAAAATGATGAATAGGACAATGAAGACAATGGTGCTGCCGAAAATCAAGATAGATTCCAGTGATAACCATTCGAATTTATCCCCACCGAAGGTCAAGCCAAGCAATAACAGGACAATACCAGGAATCAAAGTGAAGATTCCTAGATAATCGATATTCACTTTCTCAGTTTTCCTTATCGCTTCATGTTTCAATCCTACATAAATCAAAATGGCCGATAGCAAGCCTGTCGGTACATTGATCAAAAAGATCCAATGCCAGCTGATATGGTCAACGATCAGGCCGCCCAGAAAAGGGCCGATGACAGAACTTAATCCAAAAAGGGCTCCGAATACACCCTGCCATTTGGCTCTTTGTTCCGCAGAGAATATATCGCCGATGATTGTTTGGGACAAAGGCATGATCATTCCGCCGCCGATTCCCTGCAGACCTCTGTAGATGATCAATTGCTCCATCGAAGTGGCTGTGGCACATAAAAACGAACCGATCGTAAATATGATTGTGCCAAGCAGATAAAGGGAACGCCTGCCATATAAATCAGATAGCTTTCCAACAATGGGTACAACAGTCGTTGAGGCTATTAAATAGGCAGTCGTTACCCATGCAAAGATGGTGAATCCATTCAATTCCCCGATAATTGTCGGCATGGCCGTACCGACGATCGTCTGTTCCAATGAACTGAAAAACATTCCTATGATCAATCCTGTTAAGACAAGCTTGGTATTGACCGCTTTTTTTTCCATTTGCATAGCATTTCTCCATTTCTATAACTGTATTTCTTATTCGTTTGTGACTAATAGGTCAAAATTATAAATCTCTAATGACCAATTAGTCAACATTTTTTTTTGCAAAAGAATTCAATTACTTGACTATAGTGGTAAAGGTGAATATACAAATTCATCCATATCACTTTAAGTAATTCGACCAGAAACCACCAAATCCTTCCTGTTTAATATCTCCAACGTGTTTCCATTTATCATATCCGATATAATAAAGTGGGAACATAGATGAACTTATGATTGGAAGTGTAAGATATGAATAAAAAAATCGGTTTTATTGGATGCGGCAAAATGGGTGAGGCAATGCTTGAGGGCATGCTGCATGCAGAGGTCATTTCACCTGAAGGAATCATGGTCAGTACTTCGAGTGCGGAGACCAAAACTAAAGTCACCACGAAATATAACGTTAGAGGTACTTTGGATAATAAAGAGGTTGCCGGTTTTGCCGATTTTCTCTTTCTGGGGATCCAACCTGCCATGCATAAGCAAGTACTTGAAGAAGTGAAGAATCATGTTAAAGAAGACACCGTTATCATCACTATGGCAGCAGGGATCACTGTATCTCTAGTTGAGAACAGCTTCGAAAAAAGAGTGAAGGTAGTCCGGACGATGCCAAACACTCCTTCGCTTGTCGGTGAAGGCATGACTGCCATGTGCATCAATGATGAAATTACCGATGCTGATATAGAGGATGTGACTGCACTGCTGAATAGTTTCGGTAAAACGGAAATCCTGCATGAAGATTTGATGGACGCAGTTCCGGCCATCAGCGGTTCGTCGCCTGCTTATGTTTATATGTTCATCGAGGCGCTGGCTGATGGAGGGGTCCGTGATGGCATTCCACGAAAACAAGCATACCGAATGGCAGCACAAGCTGTAATGGGAGCTGCTAAAATGGTACTGGAAACGGAAAGACATCCTGCTGCTTTAAAGGATGATGTCTGCACGCCGGGCGGATCAACGATTTCTGCGGTAGCGGCTTTAGAAGAGAATCAGCTAAGATCCAGCATTCTGCAAGCAATGAAGGCCTGCACGGATAAAACGAAAGGTTTCAGTAAATGAAGAAAGATGGATTGCCTATTAGCGGGCAATCTCATTCGTGGTACATTTTCAGAATGTTCGGGGAAAAGAGGAGGCTGTAATAATGAAAGGTTATATAGAAGAATTAAGGAAGATACTTTCGGAAGAACAAGTAACGGTGAATGAAACTTTATTGGAACAGCACAGCCATGATGAATCATATCACAGCCCGCATTTACCGGATATGGTCATATATCCAAGGGATACTGCAGAAGTAAGCGCAGTCATGTGTTATGCGAATGAGCGTGAAATACCAGTCATTCCTTTTGGGTTAGGATCAAGTTTGGAGGGACATGTCGTTCCAGTCAAAGGGGGTATTTCCCTGGATTTGTCCTTGATGAATCAAATATTGGAAATCAGGGAAAATGATTTCCTTGTTAAGGTCCAACCGGGTGTGACAAGGACGCAACTTAATAAAGAATTAAAAAAATACGGTTTGTTCTTTTCCGTCGATCCTGGCGCCGATGCTACATTGGGTGGGATGGCAGCTACGAATGCAAGTGGGACGACCTCGGTCAAATATGGGATAATGCGCGATCAAGTCAGGGATTTGGAGGTGGTTTTAGCAAACGGTGAAGTGATTCATTCCGGAAGCTTAGCGACAAAATCATCTTCAGGCATTCATTTGAATGGCTTGTTTGTCGGCTCTGAAGGTACGCTGGGTGTATTTACTGAATTGACATTGAAGGTATATGGCATCCCTGAAGTCACAATGGCCGGAAGAGCCTCATTTCCAACCGTCGAACAGGCAGTATCTGCGGTTAATGGGATCATGCTTGCTGGAATCCCGATTGCACGAATTGAATTGGTGGATGCCGAGTCCATAAAAAAAGTTAATCAATTCATGGATAAATCCTATGATGTCCAACCAACTCTATTCCTCGAGTTTCATGGGAATTTTGCCGGACTGGAACAGGACGTCAAATTTGCCAAGGAAATCGTAAGTGATTTTGGCTGTGGAGATATCCAGTTTGAAACCGATTCAAAAGCACGGGACGCCTTATGGGAAGCGCGCCATAATCTCGCGTACGCTTTCATTCATAGTTCACCCGGAAAAAAGCTGATGGTGACCGACGTAAGTGTGCCACTACATGAATTATCGAATGCCATACTGGATACAAGGAAGAAAGTCGAACAATCCAAAGTGGAGGGGGCGATTGTAGGACATGTAGGTGACGGGAATTATCACGTATTGTTCATGATTGATTTGAAAAATCCTGAAGAAGTTAAAGAAGCGAAGAGGTTAAATGAAGAAATCGTCGAATATGCATTAACAAAAGGCGGTACATGTACGGGTGAACATGGGGTAGGACTTGGAAAATCGAAGTATCAGCGAAGGGAGCATGGAGCTGCTTATGAAGTGATGAAAACGATCAAACAGGCTTTGGATCCGAAAGGAATAATGAATCCAGGAAAGATTTTCATGGATTAAGAGAAATATTCTATTTTGATTATTAACCGGGGAAAGGGCAGACTTGATCAAGAAGTGGCATATCTTATATCTCCGGAAAAATCGCCCGTCCGAGCAGATAATCCAACCCATATGAGGATAATTCGACCCTTGTGCGGAATATCCCGGCCTGATCCAGATATCATACGGAGAAGCTCAGCTTCATTGAGGCCCTCGACCAAAAAAAATAAGACTCCAGACAAGATTCTGGAGTCTTATTAATATTAAGCGTTAATGTTATTCGGGTTTAAGGCGTTTTCAACACTTACGTAATTGTAGCCAAGGTCTGTGGCAACTGCTTCGAACGTGATTTCACCGTTGGCCACATTGACTCCTTTTGCAAGAGCATCATTTTCAAGGATCGCCTTGATGGCACCTTTATTTGCAATTTGAAGTGCAAATGGGACTGTTACGTTAGTTAAAGCTACTGTAGAAGTTTGAGGCACTGCCCCTGGCATATTCGCCACTGCATAATGAACTACTCCATGTTTAACATAAGTAGGGTTATCATGTGTTGTTATGTGGTCGACCGTTTCAAAGATACCGCCTTGGTCGATTGCAACATCGACAATGACTGAACCTGGAGACATCGTTTTAACCATTTCTTCAGTAACGAGCTTAGGAGCTTTAGCACCTGGAATCAATACGGCACCGATTACTAAATCGGCATCTTTGACTGCTTCTGCAATATTATAAGGGTTGGAGATGAGTGTAGTCAGTTCATTTCCGAAAATATCATCAAGCTGACGCAGGCGGTCAGGGCTTAAGTCAAGAATGGTAACATCTGCGCCTAAACCAATAGCGATTTTAGCAGCATTCGTTCCAACCATTCCTCCGCCGATTACAGCGACTTTACCGCGTTTAACTCCAGGAACTCCGCTTAAGAGTATTCCTTTACCGCCGTTATTTTTTTCTAGGAACTGAGCACCGATTTGTGCAGCCATGCGGCCTGCAACTTCACTCATTGGTGTCAATAATGGAAGTGTGCGGTTTACTGCAACCGTTTCATAAGCAATGGCCAAGACACCGCTTTCTTTTAGTGCCTGAGCTAGTGCCGGCTCTGCCGCAAGATGTAAATATGTGAAAAGGATTAAATCTTTTCTGAAATATTTATATTCAGATGAGATAGGTTCTTTTACTTTCATGATCATTTCTGTACTTGCCCAAACGCTAGCAGCGTCCTCGACTATAACAGCACCAGCTTCTTGATATGCTTCATTTGTGAAACTGCTTCCTAGACCTGCGTTCATTTCGATTAATACTTCATGTCCTGCATTGACTAATGCCACGACCCCAGCTGGAGTGATAGCTACACGATTTTCATTGTTTTTAATCTCTTTTGGAATTCCTATTCTCATCTTAATCCCTCCAATAATATGTTTTACTATTTGTATCACAAGTATAGTTGGAAAAAGAAACAGTTAGTATGTGGAAATCAGAAAAATGAAAAAGGTGTATTTGTGGAATTCCACAAACGCAGTTTCAAAAACCATGGACTTGCGAGGATCAAGACCTTTGTAAAGCTGAAGTCAATTCTTTGCAATAGGCTCTTGAATGCGCTCTAAAATCCTTCTTTTCTTGTAAAGCATGATTCCCGTATCGGCGATATCGGCAATCATTGAACGATTTGTAATGGCGCCAAATATTATTCCGGCAACAGGAACCATTTGCAAAAGCTTTTTCCAGCCAAACTGATCGCGGTATGTATAAACGACTTCTCGCCACCCTTGCAGTTCGGATGCTATTTCCCTTTTTGATTGGGAATCAGTCTGGTTCATTTTCGACAATTCATTTAATAGAGCCTTTTTGCCGACAACATCCGATGTTGTAAATTGCAGACATTTGACGATGAAAATACGTTCTTGGCGGTCCCTAGGATTGAAGCCATATGTGATGGCGATATCCTGAAGGGTTTTGATGGACATCCCGAGAAGAAGCGGGATGTCGATGGCCAAGGTGAAGAATCCGCCAATCCCGGTAGTGGCACCTTGAACCGTTGCCAATTTGCTGCCTGAAGTTTTAATATCCTGACTCACGCTATCCATGATATGGAGGGGGATTCTTGAAACATCTTCCAGGTCATTAATATTCAACTCGGGAACCTTGGCTTGCAGCTGACTTAGAATATGGGCTTCTTTCGTTAAATATTTTCCGCCATTCTGAATGTAGCTGCCGATTTCATCAAGCATGACACCCAATTTTTTTTGAATGAAATCCGGAGTCAACTTATCCAATAGCTTGAAGGGGATGCGCCCAATCCGTTCCCAAAACCATAGTCCTTTCTGATCTTTCTCCCATTTTTCAATGATTGTTAATTCTTTTTCAAGTTCTTCTTTTGTTTCTAATTTCATATGATCAACCTTTCCACACTTCTTTTAGCATTCCATATCTGGGAATATATCATTAATTTTTTTTGGAAAATTCATCATATTGATTAAGTTTAATGTTAAGAAAGAGGGACATTTTTTGAATTGGATCCTTTAATCGAATATTTCCAACTTCAGAGATTCTTTTTAATCGGTAATTCAAAGTATTTACATGGATATGAAGATTTTTTGAAGCTTCATTTGGGTTGCAGTCTTTCTCTAGATAGACGGTGAGTGTTTGCAGCAATTCCGTCTGGTTCTTCATATCGTATGCTTTAAGTTTAAGGATGGAAGGATGAACACGGCGCTGTTTGTTGCTTGCGAGTGATTCAATCATTTGAAACATGCCAAGTTCTTCATAATGTAAAATGAGTGCCATGTCATCAGGGAATATATTCTTCATTTTTAGGGTGTATAGAGCTTCTTCGTAGCTTGATTTAACATCCATTAAGTTTTTATACATATTGCCAGCCGTTCCAAGGATATGCTCAACACCGAAACGCCGTTTCATCTCCAGAATGAAAAAGGGGATGAACTCATAAATCGATGAAGTGAAAGAAGGGCTGTTTTCCTGGTTGGCTCCCGCGAAAAGAATGAGCTTGTTATGGTCAATGGCAAATAAGGAACTGTTTATCTTTTGAGTGGTCGTTAACATGTATGAAATGTAGCGCTCCACTTCGCGATTGATCTCTTTAGGAAATTCGAATACCAATATGGAAAAAACCACTGGAACATGGATTGAGAATTTCTTGTAATTTTCAATTATTTCCGTTTCCTCTTGGTAGTGCCCGGTCAACATGCGCCATAGGAACTCTTGATGACCTGCTTCTTTCCTTTTCTTTTTCAATTGCAATTGCTGTAACTGGTTCTTTGCCTCCTTGGCAGCGAATTGCAGAAATTTCATATCTTCTTCGGTGAAAGGTTCATTTACTTCCAAGGCCCAAATGAATCCAAGCACTTCATTATTTTTCCGGATGGAAACCGCAACCCTGTTACCAAGACCGACATCATTGATGGCCCCGATTTTAATGGGGGCATCTTCCTTCAATAACGCAGGGATGAAGCCATCTTTCCATAAACTGTTGATGACCTTTTCAGGGACACGTCTTCCGATTATGGTCATGATACGGGCCTGATCCGTAGTATCATCGTGAGTGCTATAGGCAAGTAAGCGGTGGTTACCGTCCTCGATTGTAATGGGGCAACCTAAAACAGAACTGATTCTATCGGCAAACTCCATCATATCTCCATAAAGGTCTTTAAAAATATCTCTATTTTTTTCGAATTCCTTCATTTTTATTTTGCCCCTCGCTAAAAAAAATTCCTTCTACTTGAATTTTAAACGATTTCCTATTGATAAGCATAGATAAATCCTTTGTAAAACAGAAAATCCCTACCGATGGAAACCGGAAGGGATTTTATTTTAGAATAGGAAGTTAATTAAAAGATAAAGCAAACCAGCTAATGTTGCCGAGATGGGAATGGTAATGAACCAAGTGATGATCATTCTTTTTGCCGTTCCCCATTTTACTCCCTTGACACGATGCGCAGACCCAACACCCAGTATTGAAGACGAAATAACATGGGTTGTACTGACTGGCATGTGTATTACAGTCGCGCCGAAAATGATGAAGGCTCCGGTTAAATCGGCTGCAACACCATTGACCGGGCGGATTTTCATGATTTTGCCGCCAACGGTTTTAATGATTTTCCATCCGCCGACGGAAGTTCCAAGTCCCATTGCGAGAGCACAGGAGAACTGAACCCATAAGGCGATATCGGTACTTGATGCATAACCATTTGCAATAAGGGCCATCGTGATGATACCCATCGCTTTTTGTGCGTCGTTCGTTCCGTGGGTATACGATTGAAGTGCTGCAGTAGCAATCTGTATAGTCCGGAATCTTTGGTTTGTTTTTGTCAGGTTATTGTTTTTAAAGACAACTTTAAAGATGCTGTATACGATAAACCCGATTACAAAAGCAATTAACGGGGAGAAGATCAAAGCTTGAAGAATTTTCATGAAACCTTCCCATTTAATTCCAGTGAATCCCGCTGCAGCAATGGCCGCACCAGCAATCGAACCGATCAATGCATGGGAGGAACTGCTTGGTATTCCGTAATACCAGGTTAGAAGGTTCCATATGATAGCGGCAAGCAGGGCAGCCATAATTACATATGAACCATTCGGAAGCGTGAACGGGTCCACGATATCCTTCGTTATGGTCTTCGCCACTCCAGTAAATGTCATGGCACCGACGAAATTCATGACGGCTGCCATGATGATGGCATGCCTCGGCTTCAAGGCCTTTGTTGAAACGGCAGTCGCTATTGCATTGGCTGTATCATGAAAACCATTGATGAAGTCAAATGCTAAAGCAAAGAAAACGATTAATATTGTTATAATTAATAAAGTATCCATTTATTGGGGTACTCCTTAGGCGTTTTTCATTATGATTGTTTCAAGTGTATTGGCCACCGCTTGACAGTGATCGGCAATCTCCTCAAGGCTTTCGTAAATTTCTTTATATTGAATGATCCTGATTGGATCTTTTTCAACTGTAAACAAGTTTTTGATTGATTGACGTTGGATTCCGTCACAAACGGATTCAAGATCTTTAATTTTGATTGCATGTTCACGTATCAATGGCAATTTTTTAGTGGATAGTGTATCGACAGCATTTTCAATCTCATACGTACACTGTTTGATTGCATCCACAAACTTAAGCATATACTCATCTGCATTTACAATTGAGTACATTTCGAATAATGCCGCACAGTGTTCCAAACCGTCTATGACATCATCCATTCTCATGGTTAATTCAAGGATATCCTCCCGTTCGATAGGAGTGATGAAAGCATTGTTCAGCTCTTTGATCACATTATGAACCATTGAATCGCCTTTATGCTCATAATCTTTCATCGTATCTGAAAATACTTTTAGATCGGAGATATTTTTGAGTTTATAATCCGCGAAATAGTCAGCACCTTCTTTAAGGTTTTGAGCGATGTTAAAAAGCATTACAGCGAATTTGTCTTTTTTTGATTTAAAAGCCATGTTAAAGCCTCCCAATTAGTCATGCAAATTTACGCACTTTAGTCGTACGCTTAGTATTAACAAATTGATTGTAACGAATTCATGTAGGATCCGGGAAGGTTTTTCGACGAAAATTTACAAAATCTTAATAAAACTTTACATAAAAAAACAAGGAAAATTAAAAAAGGGGAAAAACCTGCATTTATAAGGGGGTATTTGTAAAAAAAGCCTTTCCGATATGGAAAGGCAAAAGGTTCTATAAAAATAAAGCAATCAAATAGTAAATGACTCCAGCTAAGGAAGCGGAAATTGGCAATGTAATGAACCAAGTGACCAACATGTTTTTTGCGGTTCCCCATTTTACCCCTTTGATGCGGTGCGCAGAACCGACCCCAAGTATTGAAGAAGAAATGACATGAGTCGTGCTGACCGGCATGTGCAGGAAGGTTGCACCGAAAATGATCGCTGCTCCAGTTATATCGGCAGCCACACCATTAACCGGGCGGATTTTCATGATTTTACCGCCAACGGTTTTGATGATCTTCCAACCTCCGATCGATGTACCAAGCGCCATGGCTATTGCGCAAGATAATTGTACCCAGAAAGGAACTTCAGAGGTAGAGGCATATCCGTTAGCGATCAAAGCCATCGTGATGATACCCATGGATTTTTGAGCATCATTCGTCCCATGTGTATAAGACTGGATGGCCGCCGTGACAATTTGTATTCTCCTGAATCGTGTATTGGTTTTTCCTAAATTATTATTTTTGAATACTACCTTGAAGATACTGTAAACAATGAATCCAAGCGTAAAGGCAAGGATGGGAGATAGGATCAATGCTTGTACAATTTTAGTGAATCCACTCCATTTAATAGCATCGAATCCACTGGCCACGATGGCTGCTCCAGCTATTGAACCAATGATCGCATGGGAGGAACTGCTTGGAATGCCAAAATACCAAGTGATTAAATTCCATATTATTGCCGAAATTAGTGCAGCAAGGATAACATAAGAACCATTATTCAATGTGAAAGGATCGACGATATCCTTTGTAATGGTATGCGCTACACCGGTAAAGGTCAGTGCTCCCAATAAATTCATGACCGCAGCCATGATGATTGCATGACGTGGTTTAAGTGCCTTGGTTGATACGGCTGTAGCGATGGCGTTAGCCGTATCATGGAAACCATTGATAAAGTCAAAGACCAAAGCAAAAATAATAATTAGCGCGGTTAAGATGAGAATGCTATTCATACATGGAGGACTCCCTTGATTTCAAGTATGTAAAGTGTATATAGATTATGGCCGATGAATGGGCAAAGGACAGCTTGCACTCCTCAATATATAGCATGGGAGTTTTAGTTTTGATTATTCTTAAAAGATGGCACCTTCTTTTTTACATGGTTTAAAGTCGAACTATACTATTGTAACGAATTACATACCTATTAGGATAGATGTTTCGTCATTTTTATACAAAATATTTAACTTAATGAATGATTAAAAGGTAAAAATGCATCCTTTAATACATATAAATGGTATTTAAGTGTTGTTTTCGCGCTCAAGGACTTTATAAATCCCGATGCTTATGGTTAGAAATAGAAGGTGGAGGGATGTATAATTGGTAAATAAAAGTAAGGGGGAATGATGGAATGATTTCGAATATTGGGGAAACGGTCACCTTACATAATGGAGTTAAAATGCCACAGTTGGGTTTCGGTGTATTTAAAGTGAAAAACGGCAATGAAACGGTTGAGTCCGTCAAAAAAGCGGTCGAAGTCGGTTATCGTGCGATTGATACAGCGGCCATTTATGAAAATGAAGAAGGTGTAGGCCAAGCGATTCGGGAATGCGGAGTGCCACGTGAAGAATTGTTCATAACTTCCAAAGTGTGGAATACCGAGCAAGGATATGAAACGACGCTCAAGGCATTTGAAGATAGTTTAAATCGACTTGGATTGGAATATTTGGATTTATACCTGATCCACTGGCCGGGAAAAGATAAATATCTGGAAACCTGGAGGGCATTGGAGAAGCTTTATAAGGATGGAAGGGTGAAATCAATCGGTGTAAGTAATTTCCATGTTCATCATTTGGGAAATTTACTTGCAATCAGTGAAGTGAAGCCGGTCGTCAATCAAATTGAATTGCATCCACTTTTGACTCAAGTCGAAATTCGTGATTACTGTGCAAAACATGAAATAAAGGTAGAATCTTGGAGCCCGCTAGGCAGAGGGAACCTTTTGGAAGAGCCGACAATTAATCATATAGCAAAGAAGCACGGGAAAAGTCCAGCACAAGTGTTGATTAGATGGCATTTGCAACATGATCTAGTTGTAATACCTAAATCGATTACGCCATCCCGTATCAAGGAAAATGCACAGGTATTTGATTTTTCATTGAGTTTAAATGAAATGAATCAAATAGATGCCTTGAACAAAAATGAACGTTTCGGCAGCAATCCCGATGAACTTTTGTTCTAAAAAGAATACTGCAAATGATAGGAGGGTGTCCCGATAATGGGGCATCCTTTTTCTTTTTGCTTTATGAACATAATTGAGACGAATGCTGCTTATACTAACTATGTGACAAAGTTAAGCCTATGGTATACCCGTTTAATATATCTGATAATCCTGTTTTTATTGCCAAATATTTTTAAAAAAAATTAGGTTTTAGATTAATTAAACGGGGAAAATAATGAGTACAGCAGCAAACAAAAAGAAAAAATTCACTAACATGAGGATTGTTCAATCAGTTACTCAAGGGCTATAGCTAGCTAACACTACCCAATAACTAAACATTCACATTCATTAGATATTGTGCGAATCGGCATCATACCATTTGAATGTAAAGGTTAAAAGTACTGAAAAAAAGCATGACAATATGGAAGTGATTTAATTTCTTGGAGTCTGCTGCAGAAAATCAAAAAATAACTAATTTGAAGGAGGAAATATATTATGGGATTTTTATGGTCATTAATTATCGGAGGTATCATCGGTTGGTTAGCAGGTATGATTGTTGGACGTGACGTACCATTTGGAATTATCGGTAACATTATCGCTGGTTTTGTTGGTGCATGGTTAGGTTCATTAATTCTTGGGAACTGGGGACCTTCAGTGGCAGATTTCGCTATAATTCCAGCATTGATTGGTGCAATCGTATTTGTCTTCATCTTAAGCCTTATCTTAAAAGGCATGAGAAAAGCTTCATAAATACAAAAATAAAGCTGGCCCAAGTGGCCAGCTATTTTTTTATGCCAAAATGAACGGATTTCGTCCCAACATGTGTATATTTCGGCCGTGTAGCGTAAAAAAAACTCGACCCAACATGCAGAAAATCTGTCCGCTGAAAAAAATATGAGCGACAATTGGGATAATATTAATGAAGAAATAAGAACACCGTCCGGTATGTCACAAATCCGAAATTAATTGAGTTTGCAAAAAAGTGTTGATCTCCACTTCAGGCACTCGCTTTCCGCGGGCGGTCCGGGAAGCCTCCTCGGCACTTTGCGCCTGCGGTGTCTCCCCTGGACACGTATTCCCGCAGGAGTCTCGTACCTTACGCTCCAATCAACTTTGTTTTACCTTTTAGATAGAGTTCCATTTGACTAAAACTCGATAATAATTGATTTTTCCTACAGTATTTTTGAGTGTTTATAGAATTGAAACGTTGATTTCCACTCAAGGCACTCGCTTTCCGCGGGCGGTCAGGGAAGCCTCCTCGGCACTTTGCGCCTGCGGTGTCTCCCCTGGACACGTATTCCCGCAGGAGTCTCGTACCTTACGCTCCAATCAACTTTGTTTTACCTTTTAGATAGAGTTCCATTTGACTAAAACTCGATAATAATTGATTTTTCCTACAGTATTTTTGAGTGTTTATAGAATTGAAACGTTGATTTCCACTCAAGGCACTCGCTTTCCGCGGGCGGTCAGGGAAGCCTCCTCGGC
>NZ_JBYSYV010000006.1:45037-249789 GCF_058783805.1 Peribacillus sp. FW305-BF15
TGCGGTGTCTCCCCTGGACACGTATTCCCGCAGGAGTCTCGTACCTTACGCTCCAATCAACTTTGTTTTACCTTTTAGAAAGAGTTTCATTTGACTACAAACTCGATAATAATTGATTTTTCCTACAGTATTTTTGAGTGTTTATAGAATTGAAATGTTGATTACCTCTCCGGGCACTCGCTTTCCGCGGGCGGTCAGGGAAGCCTCCTCGGCGCTTTGCGCCTGCGGTGTCTCCCCTGGACACGTATTCCCGCAGGAGTCTCGTACCATACGCTTCAATCCACTTTGTTTTGAAATTTAGCTAGACCTCTTTTGGACAAGCTCGAACACCGTCCGAAATGGCACGGTGTTTTTTATTTCTGTTTAAATGTTGAGATCGAATATTTCAGGTCTATCAATGAAAGGAGCTTCAACGATCATTTTTTCTTCTGAAATGGGATGGATGAATTCGATTTTCCTTGCATGCAGGGCTTGACGTGGAAATGTCTTTTTTCCGCCATACAATGTATCTCCGGCCAAGGGATGGTTCAAATGACTGAAATGCACCCTGATCTGGTGGGTTCGGCCGCTTTCCAGGGTGCAGCTGACGAGGGTCAAGTTTTTCTTGGAATCACGGTTAAGCACCCGATAATGGGTGACTGCCGTCTGGCCAGTAGGGGAAACCCTTCGTCTAGTGGCATGGTGGCGGTCACGTCCAATTTTTTCTTTAATTTCTCCTTCATCCTTTTTAATGTTTCCTTCGACTAAAGCTAGGTAAGTCCGCTTGATTTCCCTTTCTTCCAACATTCTATCCAGCATGGACCCAATGAGGCGGTTTTTGGCAAAAAGGACCGCACCGGTGGTATCTTTATCAAGCCTATGAATATGCTTGATCATACAGGTCTGGCTGGTTTTTTGAAGATGGTGTGCGACTCCATTTAGGAGGGAGTGTGCGTCACCCGGTTGAGAAGGGTGGGTTTCCATTCCAGCCGGCTTATTGGCTATCAACAACACATCATCTTCATATAAGATGGTAATTCCTAAGTCTGCGGCTTGAACTGTTTCATTTTCAGCGTGATCCAATAAGGGGATGCTGATCGTATCTCCTTCATTGAGGATAGTTGACCAGGTGACGTAATTCCCGTTCATTGACACTTCTTTACTCATCCTCCATTCATGCACTAATTTTTTCGGGGCCTTCCATCGCTCCCTGAAAAGCTTTTCCAATGTTAATCCATTCCAACTTTGGAGAACATCAATTATTAAATGTTGGTTAGTTATTTTGAAATTTTCCAATTTAACTCCTACTTTCGACTCGTTTGGTTGTGCTTGAATGAAAAAAATCTATAATAATTATGGATATGGTATAAAAAAGTAACCTTGGGCCTATTGCTAAGATTTTCAGTGGTGGAAATTACCACATATTTTTTACAATATTTATGTTATTCTATGGGGAAAGAAATCCCTTGTCCTAGAATATACATATAATAGATAGGTCTAACGGATCTGAAAAAAGGTGGTTTTTTTAGTGAAGACGGTCTTTTCTTCAACGGAAGAACAAGAGCAAGAAATAGCGAGTCTCGTGTCTCGTTTCTACGAATCTGTATTTCCAAAGTACTTTACGGAAAGTGAAATCCTTCATTTTCGTGAGATTGGCGTTTTAGAGCCCAATCAAAGTTCTGTTACTTACTTGGCAACATTAAGAGACGCATTTCAAGTAATGACATGTCTTCAAGTCCTTATGTCGATATTAGACAAACAAAAGAGGGTGATGGAACCTAAGTCTGAAGAATTGTTCCAACATAACATCACTCTATTGAATGAATGCGGAATATTCTTCCCCTTTTATTATGACCATTTTTCAAGTATAAACCTTGAAGCGAATAATGAAATGCAGATGATGGACATCCAGGTGGCGAATCAATATTTAGTATAAGGCAAAAAAAATGAGCCGGCTATAACGGGAGAAGCATTTCCGTTAGGGCCGGCTCATTTTTTCATCCTTAATTAATATCGTGGTCCTCGAACCATTTCTCGAACGTTACTTCATCTTTAAATCCGACGATTCGTTCTTGTTCTTTGCCATTTTTATAATGAACGATGGTAGGAGTCTTTTTGATGCCATAGTCGCTCCATCCTTGTTCAAACTCCAAAAGATTGAATTGAACAAGATCAATACCCAATTTCTCTGCCAAAGGTGCCACGACTGGTGTGGTTTTTTGACTGATTGAGTTCGTAGGACTATAGAAATAAACGGTCACGTCTTTACTATCTTGGAGGTCCTGCTCCAACTCTACAGGAAGAATCAAATTTTGATAATTGGGGTCATCCAGCTGATCGACAGTAGCGGGTTTAAGCTTATCCTTGCCGTATGGATTTCCTTTTGATTTTTCTTCTTTTTTCAAGTTTGTAAAAACGCCCAGCAGGACAAAAAGGGCGACGATTATCACTAAAAATATAGCCATTTTCTTCATTAAGCTGCAACCTCCTTGGATCTTGTCCATACGATGTAAAAATAATGACGAATGCAGTCAAGGCTAGAACGTGATGGTGATGAAACCAATACGTTTATATATTGTCCTGTACCTGGAACCCTTCTCATGCAAGGGTGTGGTCGGGAAAGAATGAATCCTTTTTTATCAAGTAATGGTACGTGGAAATGAATGCACCGATAGCGGACGATATCATGGTATAAAAACTGATCCAATAATCTTTTCGAATGATTGCAATTCCTGATATGACCGTAAAGGGATACATGATGATCCGCTGATACCAACAGAGTGCACAAGGTTCGTATTGCTTAATTTCAGAAAAATATAAGCTTCCAAACATCGCAATGATGGAAGCAGCCCAGGCTGCAAATAATAAGTTTTCCACACTGCGTTTTGTATTGTTCATGGTTCCTCTTCCCCATCTCTTTTTACTCTCATGAAAAGTATAGTATGTAAGGACCGCGTCTGTAAAATATATATTCTTTTAACGGACATTCAGAATGTTATTATTTGAAATCAATGGGTAGGTTCGGTTGTTTTAATTTTTGAATAAGGGGTATAATTCTTATGGAAGAGATTAAAGGAGTCTGAGGAAAATGCCTAATTTGGACCTGCATAAATATGAAAAAATAATGGAAATACGTAATACGAGGCTAGGAGACATAGATGAAATAATTGCTTTGCAGTCGAGTTGCTTTCCGGGAATGGTTCCCTGGAAGCGAGATCAGCTTGAGAGCCATCTGGCAATTTTTCCAGAAGGGCAGTTTGTGGCTGAATATGATGGAAAAGTGATTGGTTCATGTTCCAGCCTCATTATTAATTTTGACGAATATGATGACCGCCATACATGGGATGATGTAACCGATAATGGGTACATCACGAATCATAATCCTGACGGTTATAATTTATATGGAATCGAGGTCATGGTCCATCCTGAGTTCCGCAGGATGAAAATTGGTCAAAGACTATATGATTCAAGGAAAGAACTTGTTGCCCACTTGAATTTAAAAAGCATCATTATCGGGGGCAGGATTCCCAATTACCATAAACATGCGGAGGAACTCTTACCAAGGGAGTATGTAAAAGAAGTTCAATTGCACAAAATATATGATCCGGTTCTTTCGTTCCAGCTTTTAAATGGGTTCACGCTTATGAGGATCAATCCGAATTATTTGCCGGACGATCTGCAATCCAATAAGTATGCTACGCTCATGGAGTGGAATAACGTTGATTATCAGCCGAAAACAAAACGTTATTATAAAACATCGGAACCGGTACGGATTTGCGTCGTGCAATACATGCTGCGTAAAATCGATTCATTCGATGACTTCGCTAACCAAGTCGAGTATTTCACCGACGTTGCTTCGGATGCCAATGCGGATTTCGCCGTGTTCCCGGAATTGTTCACAACCCAGCTGATGTCTTTCTTGAATGAAAGATCACCAAGCTTGGCTGTCAGGAAACTGTCGGATTTCACGGAGCAGTACATTGAATTGTTTACGACTTTAGCTGTAAGGTATAACGTCAATATCATCGGCGGTTCCCATTTCGTTAAAGAAGATGATGATAATATCTATAATATCGCTTATTTATTCCGTCGCGATGGAACGATTGAAAAGCAATATAAAATTCATATTACACCGAATGAAAGAAAATGGTGGGGTATTAACGCAGGTGACCGCGTTCGTGTCTTTGATACGGATTGTGGTAAGATCGCCATACAAATTTGTTATGATATTGAGTTCCCGGAACTCGCCCGGATTGCTACCGACATGGGAGCCAAAATCATATTCACTCCATTTTGTACAGAAGACAGGCAAGGCTACCTGCGAGTTCGCTATTGTGCCCAGGCACGTGCCGTGGAAAACCAAATTTATACCGTCATTTCCGGAACGGTTGGAAATCTCCCGCAAACGGAAAATATGGATATCCAATATGCCCAATCGGGAATCTTCTCTCCTTCGGATTTCGAATTTGCACGTGACGGCATAGTCGGGGAAACCAGCCCGAACCTTGAGATGGTCCTGATTGGCGATGTCGATTTGGAGATCTTAAGGCGGGAGCGTCAGTCCGGTACTGTAAAGCAATTGAAAGATCGCCGTCATGATATTTACCATCTGCATTACAAAGATGGCGGGAAATAAATAGGAAAAAACAGCTCGTGATGTGAAGAACACTGGATTAGGTTCTTTTCATTACGAGCCTTTACTTCATTTATTGGAATAAATATGATAATTTTGTATATGTAAGGCAGATACATAATAATTACAAATAAGGCGTTTGGGAGGAGATGTTGGAGATGGATTGGAAATCTTTATACACTACTTGGGCAGGGTACCAGAATTTAAATGGGGAATTACGTGTCCTCCTTGAGGAAATGCAGCAGGATGAAGCACAACTCGAAGATGCCTTTTATAAAAATTTAGAGTTTGGCACAGGCGGAATGCGTGGGGAAATCGGAGCGGGAACGAACCGGATGAATCTTTATACTGTAAGGAAGGCAACGGTTGGGTTGGCTCAATATATCTCTTCGTTTGGGGAAGAAGCAAAAGGAAGAGGGGCTGTGATTGCTTATGATTCGAGACATAAGTCCCCGGAATTTGCACTCGAAGCGGCTAAGACCTTGGCTACATTTGGGGTGAAGGCTTATTTATTCGATGAATTGCGTCCAACTCCAGAATTGTCATTTGCGGTTCGCGAGCTGAATGCTTTTGCTGGAATCGTCATCACGGCGAGCCACAATCCGCCTGAATATAATGGTTACAAGGTTTATGGGTCAGATGGGGCACAATTGCCGCCGGAAGCAGCGGATCAGGTGATCAGCTATGTGAATGCCATTGAAAGTGAGCTTGAAATTCAGGTTGAAGAAGCTGAAGTCCTTAAAGGGCAGGGCCTCATCGAAATGATAGGGGAGGAATTGGACGCTGCCTATAATCGTGAGCTGCTGACGGTTCCCGAGAACCCGCAGCTTGCCGAGGAAATAGATGTGTCAATCGTCTTTACGCCGCTTCATGGAACGGCAAATAAATCCGTCAGGCGGGCACTGCAAAGCTTAGGGTATCAAAATTTGCATATCGTTAAGGAGCAGGAATTGCCGGATCCGGATTTTTCGACAGTTCAGTCTCCGAATCCAGAGGAACCAGCTGCATTTGAAATGGCCATTGAGCTTGGAAACAAGGTGGAGGCAGACTTATTGATAGCAACGGACCCAGATGCCGATCGGCTTGGAATTGCCGTTAAAAACGAGATGGGTCAATATGTTGTCCTGACTGGAAATCAAACAGGTGCACTTTTCCTGGACTATTTACTGTCCCAGAAAAAAGAGAAAGGAAAGATTCCCCAAAATGGAGTCGTCTTAAAAACCATCGTCACTTCGGAAATCGGTCGGACGATTGCCGAGTCATATGGCTTGAAGACGGTTGATGTACTTACCGGGTTTAAGTTCATCGCCGAGAAAATAAATCAGTATCATGAAAGCGGGGAAAGTAGCTTCTTGTTCGGATATGAAGAAAGCTACGGTTATCTGATTAAAGACTTTGCACGTGACAAGGATGCCATTCAAGCTGCAGTGCTTGCTGTCGAGGTCTGTGCCCATTATAAAAAGCAGGGATTGACACTATATGAAGGGTTGCTGAATGTGTTTGAAAAGTACGGCTTTTACTTGGAAGGTTTGCGTTCATTGACTTTAAAGGGCATTGAGGGAGCGAAACAGATTCAAGGAATATTGAATCAATTCCGTCAAAATCCTCCTTCCCGAATAGCTGGCATTCCGGTAGCCATTGAAGAAGATTACCAAAGCAGCAAGAAGCGGATATTACTTTCAAATGATGAAGAATTGATCGAGCTTCCGAAATCAAATGTATTAAAGTATTTTCTTGAGGATGGTACATGGGTTTGCCTGCGTCCTTCAGGCACCGAACCGAAAATTAAATTCTATTTCGGTGTCCAAGGCAAATCAATGCAAGAAGCTGAGTCCAAGTTATCGGGAGTCATGGAAGATTTCATGAGCAAGATTGAAGCATTGGTTTAAATGTATGAAAGCTAAACGAAAGACTTCTTCGGTCTTTCGTTTTTTTTGATTTTTAGTTGAATGAAAAATCAAAATTCTAGGAAATTCCGTTTCGGTTTTGGTATACTGTATTGGCGACTGATCTCGGAAACATCGGGAATAATGGAGGTTTAATTCATGAAATTAGTAATCATTAATGGTTCACCACGTAAACAAGGGCGTACAGGGATTGCTTCACGCTACATATCCAAGAAATACGGAGCGGAACTTATTGATTTAAGCAATAGCGAAATCCCTTTATATTCAGGTGAAGGTGAGCAATATCAATTGGAAGTGATTCAAGGGCTCCGGAAAAGCATCGAGGAAGCTGATGGCGTAATTCTTACCACCCCGGAATATCATGGTTCCATGAGCGGAGCCTTGAAAAATGCCTTGGATTTTTTAAGCAGTGAACAATTCACGCATAAACCTGTCGCCCTATTGGCTGTCTCCGGGGGAGGAAAAGGCGGGATCAATGCCTTGAATTCCATGAGGACAGTGGGTCGAAGCCTTTATGCAAATGTGATCGCCAAACAATTGGTTCTGGATCCGCATTGCTTCGATTACGAAAATGATGGTTTATTTGAAGAGTCTGCGGTACTTGTTGAAGGTATGATCGAAGAGCTTAAAATGTATTCAACTGCATATGCTACAATGAAAAAGTGATGAAATGAGGGTCAGGTATTCAATACCTGACCCTTCCTTGTTTTTATAGGGTTTCACCAGCCAAAGTTATATCCCCGATAATTAATCCTCTTGTATAAATTTTCCCGATTTGCAAAAACTATAGTTGATTTTAGCTTGGAAGTTCACTTAAATAATCACTTGTTTTTTCTGCCGCATGATCCAGATAACGAAGCAGTGCATACAGCTGGGATTGAACGATTTGATAATCATGCTCAAACCTGTAAGCGTGCAAGAAATGTTCTATTTTTTTCGAAAGAAAGTGATCTTTCGTCCGAACCATCAATACTAACAAGCTGTCCCAATCAGAACGGTGTGTGTGAAACAATGCCTGATCATAATCCGCAATCCTCATGTTCTTCTCCCCCTTAATAAGGAGCTATTTGTATTTTGTTCAGATCTGACAGAACATTTCCTTACAATAAGTGGCGATGTATTTGGACCGCGGTTGTTGCTTTTTACCTGAATAAAAATAAAAGGTGAGTACATGAGAAAAATAATGGTAATTGGAATATTAGTGCTTCTTTTTTTCCCTGAACCATCGCTGGCAGCAGAAGTGTATTCCCCTGAACAGAAGGAAATGGATTTGCAAGGAATCCAAAAGCAGTATGAATTGGACGTTCGAATAATCGGACAAACTGAAAAGGGGAAAAATATAAAGGCAGTCAAGTTAGGGAAAGGAAAAAAATCGATTTTGCTGGTGGGATCACATCATGGACGGGAATGGCTCAGTTCCATACTTTTAATGCGTATGCTTGAAGAGTATGCAGCCGCCTATCGAGCGGGCAAACCTATTGGAGAATTTCCGTCGGAATCATTGGATGAAGTGAGCATCTGGTTCATCCCGATGCTTAATCCAGATGGCGTGAGCATCCAGCAAGGAGATTTATCCAATTTAAATGTTCTTGAAAAGGCAGCAGTATGGAAAATGAACCGATATAGCAGGAATTGGTCCAGGTGGAAAGCCAACGCTAAAGGCATTGATTTGAATAGGCAATATCCGGCTGGATGGAAAGAAGTAATGAGTCATGAAACAAAACCGACGTATCAATTTTATAAAGGCCGACAACCACTGGAAGCAGCCGAAGTAAAAGCACTTACGGATTTCACGAAGGAGATCGATCCACTTATTGCTGTTTCCTATCATACCTCAGGAAGGGAAATCTTTTGGCATTACAAAAATAAACGGAAAAATATGGTGAGGGATTATGGGATTGCCAAAAAGACTGCCGAAATGACGGGGTATGAACTGACCTTTCCGGAGAAAGAAGCGGTAGGAAGCGGATTTACTGATTGGTTCATAACTGAATTCAGCCGACCGGGAATGACGATCGAACTTAGTTATTTAGTGGATGAAACCAATCCGCCGTTGACTGTGTTTCCTGAGGAATGGAAGAGGAATCGATTAGTTGGCATCATGCTTGTAAAAGAAGCGGAGCAGCTGCATAACAACTGAACATTTTTACATAATAATACTAAGCGGAAAGTATGAGGAGGAAAAGATTTTGAAAAAAGTCATCGTGATGCTAATGGGGATTTTTTTAATCATACAAGCAGGATCCATTTCAGCACAGGCCCAAAAACCCGATTACGAAAAATACGGAAAGATTGCGATTACGGTAGTGCAGGCAGATTATCCTGAAGTTGAGATTACTGACTACGAATATAAAGGCAGAAAAACTGTAGCGAAAAATCTCGTCGAAGACGATTTCAGATTTTTGGTCGAAGATAAAGGTCAGGACTTCAATGTCATCGTGACCGTACAACATGATTTGAAAAATGAAAAATTACTTAGTTTGAAGGTTACGGAGCAAAAAGGAAAGTGAGATCAGGACAAAAACCGAAATTCCAGGTAGGCATCTTACCGAACATCTTCACCTCGAGAAGATGTTTTTTTCTGATTTCTTTTAAAAGTAGTCCGGAAAAGGGGGATATCGGATTCGTTGTTATTCCAATACGGTCAGCTGCCATGAAGTTTTCATTGCATTTATGGGCAGCTAACCAGTATAGTTAGAATCAGATTGAAACAATAAGCTTGATTGTAGGGGTATTAGAAAATGAGAAAGTTTAAGAAAGTTTATGTGGAAATTACGAATATATGTAATTTGAAGTGTAATTTTTGCCCAAGTTCCAGCTTGCAAAGGACCCTTAAATTCATGGATCCCGAAGGGTTTACGGATGTTATCAAGAAAATCAAACCACACACCGATCATATTTATTTTCATCTGATGGGTGAACCGTTTTTAAATAAAAATTTGGGTACATTCCTGGATATCAGTGCTGAAAATGACCTGAAGGTTAATATTACAACGAACGGTACTTTGATTCAAAAGGTCAAAGACAAGCTGCTCTCCAAAAAAGCCCTCCGGCAGGTGAATATTTCACTTCATAGCTTTGAGGCAAACGATACGACCAATAGTCTTGACTCTTATGTCAGTAATATTGCCGATTTTATAAATGAAGCAAATGAAAAAAGTGAAGTGATCTGTGCCATTCGTTTATGGAATATGGATACGGCTGAATTAAAAGCGAGTAATGGCCTGAACGATGATATTCTGAGCATGCTGGAGGAGAAGCTTTCATTGGACATTCGCTTAAGTGAAGCTCTTCAGCAAAAGAATAATATTAAGTTAAGGGACCGGGTTTATATAAACATGGCCGAAAAATTCGAGTGGCCGGAATTGGACCGTGACATTATCGATGAAAATATTTTCTGCTATGCTCTTAGAGATCAGTTAGGTATCTTGGTGGATGGTACAGTCGTACCTTGTTGTTTGGATAGTGAAGGGAAAATACCGCTTGGAAATATATTCGAAACATCACTTGAAGACATTTTAAATGGTGAACGGGCTAAAAATATGTATGATGGTTTCTCAAGAAGATGTGCAGTTGAAGAATTATGTAAACGATGTGGCTACGCAAAGCGTCATAAAAAATAAAATTACGGAGTTCATTTCGTGGTTTCAGACTGTAGACAAACTTGATGAAAAATCAGTTTGCCTGCAGTTGTTTTATTTAAAAGTGCAGTTGATTTCAGAAATCCGCTCCCTTTCCGCCGACTGTCTGCCAAGCCTCCTCAGCGCAAGCGCTTGTGGGGTCTCGGCTAGCCAGTAATTCGGCAGGAGTGTCACAAATTTCTTCAATCCAATGAGAATTACAGTAAAAAACCATCCTCACTATTCGGTTCGAACCCCATTTTGTCGCCAAACCTCAGGCATGGAGTCCATCTCCATGCCTGAAGTTTTATATTTAAAAGGTTCAGAAACCCGCTCCCTTTCCGCCGACTGAAAACCATCCTCGTACTCCGAACCCCATCTTATTTCACCAAACTGAAACCATGGAGTCCATCTCTGTTTTTTTTGTGCTTGAAGGACATTGCCACCATCTTGTTGTAAAAATTCAGAATATTATTGTTTTATTAAAAGTCCCGTGATAAAATACTCACTATTATTAATGAAGTTTATACTTCATATTGTCATATAAAAAGTATTGGATTCATATCTTGCTTCAGAGGGGATGTTTTATGGATTTACAGCAAAAAGTTAAAGAAGTATTCCCTGGTTTATCTACTGGTCAAAAAAAGGTAGCAAAATACTTGTTGGTGCATTCACATACATTTGCAGTCACTTCAGCTCAAAAGCTCGGAAAAGACATTGGGGTGAGTGAAACGACCATCATCCGCTTTTGCTATTCATTGGGGTTAAGCGGATATGCAGAGCTTCAAAACCTTATTCGAAATCAGTTGATATACGAGAGCAGCAGTTTGAATGAATACCATTCTTCAAAACTTGAAGCCGCGAGTCAGCCAAACTTCATGGCTCAGGTGATGGGGCAGGATATCATCAGCATCGAAAAGACCATGAAAAATTTATCAACCGAAAATTTCGCCAAAACAGTCGATAAATTGGCGGCAGCTGACAATGTTTTGATTTCCGGACACCGTTTATCATTTTCGGCAGCACATTGGTTAACCTTTACACTTAGGCTTGTTAGGGAAGAGGTTCATTTATATCGGCCTGATACTGATGATATATTTTTAATGTTGAATAAAATGACTGAAAATTCCGTTTTTGTAGCCATTTCATTTCACCGCTATGTTAAAGAGACTGTGAAAATAACCGAAATGGCTAAAAAAGCGGGTGCATTTGTAATTGGGGTTACGGATTCCGAACTGGCTCCGATTGCGGAATACACTGACATTTTATTGCCCATTTCAACACCAAGGACATCCACGATCGATACGGCACCAGTGTTATTCTCTTTATTGAATAGTTTAGTCGCTGGTGTAACGATTAAGGATGAACAAGGGTTCAAAGAAAGAAAAGCTATATATGATGGGTTCAATCAAGACGATTATTTCTTTTGAGATTAAACATCCATCAGTTGGTGAACATGCCCAATAAACCGGTAAGGGGGAGACAGAAATGGATATCACACAAACTATCGAAAAATTAAGACCGCGTATACTCGATATTTTTGACCATTTACACGCAAATCCAGAAACGAGTTGGAATGAGGTGAATACGACAGCTTTCATTTCAAGTATTTTAACGGGGAATCAGTGTACGGTGAAAACCTTCGAGGACTGTACAGGTGTGGTAGGCGAAATCGGGGATGGGGATTTCACGGTCGGATTACGATCGGATATCGATGCACTTTGGCAGGAGGTGCAAGGGACGTTTCAAGCCAATCATTCCTGTGGACACGATGGTCATATGACCTTGGCATTGGGAGTATTCCTTGTATTGAAGGAAATGGGCTTTCGTCCAAGAGGCAAGCTGAAATTCATTTTCCAACCTGCTGAAGAAAAAGGTACGGGCGCCTTGAAGATGATTGAAGAAAAAGTATTGGATAATGTCGATTTCCTTTATGGAGTGCACCTAAGACCGGTTGAGGAAGTGAAAGATGGGCAAGCGGCGCCAGCCATTGTGCATGGAGCCGCTCAGTTCATTAAAGGTGAAATAGCGGGAACTGATGCGCATGGGGCAAGACCGCATCAAGGGCAGAATGCCATCGAGATAGGAGCGGCATTCATCACTTTGTTAAATGGAATCCATCTCAATCCGTCCATCCCTTATTCCGTAAAAATGACGCAGTTTTTTGCTGGCGGCGAAAGTTCCAATATCATCCCAGGGAGAGCCACTTTTTCATTGGATTTACGGGCACAGGATAATGCAGTGATGAATGAGCTCACCAAAAAGGTGGAAAAGGTTGCAGAATCTTTGGCCATTGTCCATGGAGTCGAAGTGAAACTCGAACCGGGAACCTGTGTTGCTGCAGCAACCGTGAACGATCAAGCCCAGGAAATAATGTCTGAAGCGATAGCCGATACGCTTGGAGAAGAAAATTTGGTAGCGCCTGTCATTACAACAGGCGGAGAGGATTTTCACTTTTATACGTTGAAAAGACCTGAACTCAAAGCGACGATGCTTGGATTGGGCTGTGATTTGGCACCAGGGCTCCATCATCCGAACATGACATTCAATAAAGAAGCTTTGTTATCGGGAATTGAAATCCTGGCCAAAGCCATCATACTCACTTTTGAGAAATATGGAGGGGAGGGCAACTTACATGACTGAAGAATTTATCATAAAATCCCTATCCGGACTAGAGGATCTACAAGAAGTGCAGCGGCTGGAAGCCCTTGTATGGGGCATGGATTGCGTTCCCATCCATCAGACGATTACGGCTGTCAAAAACGGCGGGCTTGTATTAGGCGGCTATATCAATGGCCAGTTAGTCGGGTTTCAATACAGTTTCCCGGGATTCAAGGACGGAAGGGGATATCTTTGTTCACATATGTTAGCCATCCATCCGGCCCATCAAAAGAAGGGCTACGGCAGATTACTTAAACTTGCACAAAAAGAAGAAGCACTTAAAAAGGGCTACGACTTGATCACATGGACATATGATCCATTGGAAAGTGTGAATGCAAACTTGAATATTGGTAAGCTAAAAGCTGTTTGCTCTACATATATGGAAGATTGTTATGGAAATATGAAGGATACCCTCAATGAAGGACTTTCCACTGATCGATTCATGGTGGAATGGAATATACGGCAGGAAGCAAAGGAAGAGACTCCGCTTCTTGACAAAGCCATACACATCGTAACGACAGGAATGAATGACCAAGGCTTTCCTTACATCAAGGATTATCATTTCGAAACCAATGCCGAGGTGATCGCCATCCCCATTCCGACGGATATTCAACAAATCAAAAAATCTGATCTTCGCCTTGCGATTGATTGGCGGTTAAAAACCGGTGAATTATTCAAAGTTCTTTTTGCCAAAGGATATGTTGCAGCCGGGATTGAACGGGAACAAGGTGAAAACATTCAAAACTATTTATTAAAAAAACGAGAATAAGAGGGGAATCGGGATGAAAATAACGGAAGTGCGTTTACGTCATTTAAATATGGATTTGGTAGCTCCCTTTACAACAAGCTTTGGAACGTTTTTGGATAAGGAGTTCATTCTTGTGGAAGTGAAAAATGGAGAGGGACTTTCAGGCTGGGCTGAATCTGTGGCATTTTCAGCACCTTGGTATAACGAAGAAACGATAAAAACCAATTGGACCATGCTGGAGGATTTCCTGATTCCGCTTGTATTGGATAAAGAAATAGAGCATCCTCGTGATGTATCGGATATGTTCTCGCATATCCGTAAAAATAATATGGCAAAATCGGCTATCGAGGGAGCCATCTGGGATTTATACGCAAAAGAAAAGAATATCCCTTTAAGTATGGCTTTAGGCGGGGAGCTGGAAAAAATCGATGTTGGGATCAGTATCGGCATCCAAAAAACGGTACCTGAATTACTGGCAAAGATAGAAGCTGGATTGAAGGATGGATATAAAAGAATCAAAATGAAAATTCAACCAGGTTGGGATGTAGACGTAATCAAGGAAGTGCGCAATCGATATCCCGATATCCCGATCATGGCAGATGCAAACTCCGCTTACCGGCTGAAAGACATTGAATTACTCAAACAACTTGATCAATTTGATTTAATGATGATCGAGCAGCCTTTGTCATCGGATGATATTGTCGATCATGCCACATTACAAGCGGAAATCAAAACACCGATTTGCTTGGATGAAAGTATACATTCCGTCGAAGATGCTAGAAAAGCCCTTGAATTGGGAAGCTGTAAAATCATTAATATTAAGATTGGCAGGGTTGGCGGTTTAACGGAAGCAATGAAAATACATGAATTATGTAAAGAAAGGAATGTACCGGTTTGGTGCGGTGGCATGTTGGAATCTGGTGTGGGTCGTGCCCATAATATCGCATTGACAACACTTGATAACTTCACGATGCCTGGTGATACGGCAGCATCCGCGAATTATTGGCATAAAGACATCATCCAACCAGAGGTTACAGTGAATGATGGGGTCATAACCGTTCCAAAAGCGGCAGGCATTGGCTATGAAGTCGATTACACAGCGGTCGATGAATTCACTTCCTATAGTAAAAGATATACAAATAAATAAGAGTTGGAATTAAAGGACCTTCCGGCATCATGGGCAATTGCCCCTGATGCCGGAAGGATAATGAAGAAAGGAAAGATATTCTCATAACTTTAATTGTCAGAATAATCATATAATTAGGGTGGTATTTGATATGAAAAACAGTATAAATCTTGCGGGAGCATATATTGGAATCATCATTGGAGCAGGTTTTGCTTCAGGACAAGAAGTGTTACAGTTCTTCACGAGTTTTGGAATCTACAGTGTATTGGGAATTGTGGTGGCGACAGTTTTATTCGCGTTTTTGGGCATGCAAGTTACCCAGTTGGGGAGCACTCTCCAGACACGTTCCCATAAAAGCATCATCGATCATATTTGCGGCCGCTTTATAGGCAGGGTGGTCGATATTATCATCACGTTTTTCTTGTTTGGCGTTACGGTCATCATGATTGCCGGCTCCGGAACGATTTTTGAGGAACAATTCGGGATTCCAAGCATGGTCGGTGCAATCGTCATGACGGTGCTCACGATTGGTACGCTTTTACTTAATGTTAATAAAATAATGTCCATCATTAGTGCCGTCACACCGTTTTTATTCGTTATCATGATCATTATTTCAGGTTATTCATTTTTCACATCCAATCTAAGTTTCAATCAAATCATTTCATCTTCAAGTAAAGGAACGGCTGCTACCGGAAATTGGTTGATGGGTTCATTACTTTATGTTTCATATAATATGACTGCCGGAATTGCCATGCTGGCCGTAATGGGCGGGACCTTCAAGAATAAGAAACAGGCTGGAATGGGAGGAATCCTGGGGGGTATCGGATTGGGGATCCTGTTATTTTTGATCAATTTGGGGATGATGTCCGACTTGAAGGGCATAGAAGGCTCTGGTATGCCTACCCTTCATTTAGCGAATCAGATTTCTCCATGGTTGGGATATATCCTATCAATCATCCTTTTAGGAATGATTTATAATACAGCTGTCGGGATGCTGTATGCATTCACCGCCAGGCTGGTGCCTGCGGAAACGAAACGATTTAAATTATCCGTGATTATAGTCGGGATTCTCGCCTTCCTTGCAAGTTTCGTTGGCTTTATTAAATTGGTTGGGACGGTATACCCAATCACAGGATACTTAGGTTTTGTCATCATTGCAGCGCTCATCATTTCCTGGATCCGTTCAAAAATGAAAAAAGAGGCTGTGAATCCGGAATTAGCAAAATTTTAATATTAAAGGGATTGAGTGCAGAACTGCATGAAACATTTGGCCTGACATCTTCTTCATGGAGGTGTTTTTTTTCTGTTATCGAGGACCTTTACTCATGATCACGGCATTTTTCCTCCTTTTTTTCATACATTAGTTTAAAGGCGGAAGACAAGGGGGATATCGGATGAATGAAGCGGAGCAAAAGGCTCTGGAATATGCCATTAGTGAAATTACAGAAATAGCAACGGGGTTCGGGTTGGATTTTTACCCGATGCGCTATGAAATTTGCCCTTCAGAAATCATTTATACATTTGGTGCCTACGGGATGCCGACCCGTTTTTCTCATTGGAGCTTTGGAAAGCAATTTCATAAAATGAAGCTGCAGTACGACTTTGGATTAAGTAAAATCTATGAACTGGTCATTAACTCTGATCCTTGTTACGCTTTTCTGCTGGACTCCAATTCACTTGTACAAAATAAATTGATTGTTGCCCACGTTTTGGCGCATTGTGACTTCTTTAAGAATAATGTACGTTTCAATAATACCAAGAGGGATATGGTAGAAAGTATGTCGGCAACGGCAGAAAGAATCCGTGAATATGAAATCCTTCATGGCAAAAAGGAAGTGGAAACCTTCCTGGATGCACTTTTAGCCATTGAAGAACATATCGATCCGTCGCTGATGAGACCGAAGCTTGCCTGGACGATGGAAGATGAGGAAGAAGAAGAGGAAATAAAACCGACAGCCACACAATACGATGATTTATGGAATCTTGATAATAAGGATAAACCGCAGAAATCCAACATTAAAAAAAGAAAGAAATTCCCGCCAAGGCCAGAAAAGGATATTATGCTTTTCATAGAACAGTACAGCAGGGATTTAACCGATTGGCAGCGGGATATCATGACGATGATCAGGGAAGAGATGCTGTATTTCTGGCCGCAGCTGGAAACGAAAATCATGAACGAAGGCTGGGCATCCTACTGGCATCAGCGCATTATCCGTGAATTGGATCTATCCTCAGGGGAAGCCATTGAATTCGCGAAACTGAACGCAGGTGTCGTGCAGCCTTCACGGACCAGCATCAATCCTTATTATCTTGGATTGAAAGTGCTTGAAGATATTGAAGAACGCTATGATAATCCGACCGAAGAAATGATCAGGCTCGGCGTCAAGCCAGGATCTGGCCGGGAAAAGATGTTCGAGGTCAGGGAAATCGAATCGGATATTTCCTTTCTCCGCAATTATTTGACGAAGGACCTGGTCATGCGGGAGGATATGTACCTATTCCAAAAGCAGGGCAAGGATTATAAAATCGTCGATAAGGCATGGGAACATGTTCGTGATCAACTCGTGAGCATGAGGGTTAACGGAGGTTTCCCTTATATCACAGTTAACGATGGGGACTTCATGCGTAATGGGGAACTTTATCTAAAACATTGGTATGAAGATATTGAGCTAGATCTGAAATATCTCGAAAAAGTCATGCCATATATCCATCAGCTTTGGGGCCGCTCCGTGCATATGGAATCAGTCATAGAAGGAAAAGAAGTCCTGTTTTCCTATGATGGAAAAGGCATTCACCGTAAATATTTATAAAGCTGAAAACTGCCGGTCATTCGGCAGTTTTTTTGTTTTTGTCTCATAAAGATTTACGGAAGAGCTCCTATATTCTTACTGCAACTGCCTGAAACAGGAGTTTGCAGTGTGAATCTTGCATCTAATTGCTGCGATTCTGATATTCCTGCAACTGAAACAAACGATCGTTCTTGCTGTGGCAGCCCCGTTCTAGCGAGATTGGAAATGAAAAATAATTCCTGTTGTGAATGAAACAGAAAGACCAGTCTGAAACAGGCTGGTCTATTATAATTTCTTTGAAGTGCTGAATATTAAAGTAAGGAAATTATATGGTTGAATATTTATTGGTTGATTAAATAAGAATATGCTTATACAATGATGTTTGATAATTACATAAGCATATACTTATTTAATTTAGGCCAGGAGGGATGAAAGGCAATGAATGGGGCGTTGGATATAGAAACCACGGCAAACATTCTTAAATTATTAGGCGATAAAACCCGTTTGACCATGATTAAGATCATGTCTGAGCATGAATGCTGTGTCTGTGAATTTGTGGATCTATTCGAGATGAGCCAGCCGGCTATAAGCCAACATTTACGAAAGTTGAAAGATAGCGGAATTGTGAATGAAGCGAGAAGGGGACAATGGATATTCTACTCGTTAAACCAATCATCCTCGTATTACTCATTTATTCAAACGGTCATCAAGGACTTGCCGAGTCAAAACTTTAAATTAGAAGAATTAACAGCACAAGGAAAACGGATTTGTTGTGACTAACGAGGAGGAGAACATCAGTGGGTACAGTTATATTAGCTAGTATCATCTTTTTGCTGACGTTGACATTCGTCATCTGGCAACCCAAGGGATTGTCAATCGGCTGGTCAGCATGCGGGGGGGCGGTACTTGCCTTACTATTTGGGGTTGTTGACTTCAACGATGTAATTACTGTAACAGGTATTGTATGGAACGCGACGTTGGCGTTCATTGCTATTATCATTATTTCTTTGATTTTAGATGAAATTGGTTTCTTTGAATGGGCAGCCCTGCATATGGCTAGAACGGCTAAGGGAAATGGAGTAAGGATGTTTGTGTATGTGAGCATTCTCGGTGCTCTAGTCGCTGCGTTCTTTGCAAATGACGGAGCCGCACTCATTTTAACTCCGATTGTATTGGCGATGGTTCGAAACTTGAAGTTAGAAGAGAGAATGATCTTCCCATTTATCATCGCGAGTGGGTTTATTGCAGACACTACATCCTTACCGCTTGTGGTAAGTAATCTGGTCAACATTGTTTCTGCTGACTTTTTTGATATCGGGTTTATTGAGTTCGCATCTAGAATGATCGTTCCCAACCTGTTTTCATTAGCAGCAAGCATCCTGGTATTATATTTGTACTTCAGAAAGAGCATTCCGAAGAATTATGATATGGCTCAATTGAAGAAGCCAGTCGATGCCATTCGGGATGTGAAAATGTTTCGCCTGTCTGGGATTGTTTTAGGCATTCTGTTGGTAGGCTACTTTATCAGTGAATTTTTGAACATTCCTGTATCCATCATTGCAGGTGTTATCGCCATATTCTTCTTGTTTATGGCAAGACGAAGTCCAGCTGTAAATACCAAGACCGTTGTAAAGGGCGCACCATGGGCGATTGTGTTTTTCTCCATTGGAATGTATGTCGTGGTGTATGGATTGAGAAACGTTGGATTGACGAACATTTTAGCTGACCTTATACAAGTGACGGCTGATCAAGGATTATTCGCTGCTACTGTCGGGATGGGCTTCATAGCAGCCATTCTTTCATCGCTTATGAATAACATGCCTACGGTCATGATAGACGCTCTTGCCATTTCCGACACCCATACAACTGGAGCAATCAGGGAGGCACTTATTTATGCAAATGTCATCGGTTCGGACTTGGGCCCGAAAATTACACCGATTGGTTCTTTGGCTACGTTATTGTGGCTGCATGTCCTTTCATTAAAAGGCGTGAAAATCTCATGGGGAACTTACTTTAAAACGGGAATCATCTTAACCATCCCAACATTGTTCATCACATTGGCCGGCTTATATATATGGCTGCAAATTATTCATTAAACCTTACTTTACAAACAAAGGAGAGAAACCGCATGGCTAAGAAAACGCTATACTTTTTATGCACTGGTAATTCTTGCAGAAGCCAAATGGCAGAAGCATGGGGGAAGAAATATTTAGGTGACGAATGGCAAGTGCTTAGTGCAGGAATCGAGGCCCATGGGTTAAATCCCAAAGCAGTGAAAGCAATGAATGATGTTGGATTGGACATCTCCAATCAAACATCGGATATCATTGACCCGGATATATTGAATAATGCTGATTTTGTCGTTACATTATGTGGCGATGCGGCTGACAAATGTCCTATGACACCACCGCATGTTAAACGTGAACATTGGGGCTTTGATGACCCGGCAAAAGCGGAAGGAACAGATGAAGAGAAATGGGCAACCTTCCAACGTGTTCGAGATGAAATAGGTGAAAGAATTGCTCGTTTCTCTAGAACTGGTGAATAAATAATTGAAAATGCGTGGATGTTAGCATGCGGACCAAAGACCATAAAGAAAGAGCTGCCAAATTCGGCAGCTCTTTTCATCATTAAATCTTAATATCGACCTTAGCATTTTTCTGAAGTTCTTCGACATGCTTCACAAGCTTTTCTTGTTTCTTTTGCTGCTCTAGTTGTTCCTTGATTTGCGGCTTCATTTCTTCGAGTTTCTGTACCTTCTGTCCGCTTGTTTTAGCTTGCTCCGCAACCTGGTCGTAATACTTTTGGATTTCTTCATCAGTTGCTTCTTCTACTTTAATCTCTTTTTCAACGTACTTCGTATATGGGATGTTCTCTGCGATCTGGGCATTCAGCATTTCCGAATTCAGACCTGCTTGTTTCAATGCCGCCTTGAATTTCTCTTCACTCTCATATTGCTTCTTGATTTCGGCAAGTTGCTTTTCAATTTCAGCCTTGGAAGCTGTGTAGCCCTTTTTATCAGCTGCTTGAAGCAGCAATTTTTGCCCCACTAAAGAGTTGAGCGTTTGCTCTTTAATTTGTTTGGCGCCCTCCTTGGATGTTGGGTCTTGTCCGAATTGCTGCATCTGCATTTGTGTGGTGGATAACACGGTATTATATTCCGCACCTGAAATTTTTTCGTCATTGACGATGGCTACCGTTTTCTTTTCATCCACCTTTTGCTTGTCCAGTTTCTTCTTCATTTCTTCCATCTGTTTTTGCTGTTCCTCAGTTGCTTTAGCCGTTTCTTTCTCAGTTGTTTTAGTCTCTTTCTCGTCATTTTTCTTATCAGCTTCATCGTTCGAACCACAAGCCGTTAGAACAACTGCCAATAATCCAATGATGATTGGGTACAATAGTTTCTTCATATTTCAGTCTCCTCTCGAATTCAATGCTAAAAAATCATCTAATGCGCATTATAAAGGAATTTCCCATTAAAACACAATAAATTCATTCTTTTTTTCCAGAAAACAGGAAGATAGTATAGGCATCATCTCATTATATAAGTGTAACATTCGCGGAAATGAACCCATTTACCCTTCGTCATGCAAAATGCTTAAAGGAATCCTGTTACAGTCAGAAACTAATCCATCTCTTACTCACAAAACGATGCTTAGTAACTATTGTATATAAAACTTGTATGGTATTATATACCTTATCATCCGGATATAGTTCATTTAACCTATCTTTCAAATCATGAACGGAGTGAGCCATGACAATGAGAAAAGTGACTAAGAGACAGAGTTGGAAATCCAGCAGATTATTGGAGGTATAGATTTTGAAAGGGAAATCAAGGCTGTCATGCGAATTGGCAGGGTATTCCAGGAATAGCATCATTGGGTTCAAAGTGAAGCGCATTTATTGAGAGTTCAAAACCTGACCGAGCAGCTTGTTATCGTTCATAATCGAAGATGCCAGCTGGAACTATCTAAAAGCTATATAAATCATATCGTCCATTCAAGTATTCTGCCTGATATCAGGAAAGCGGAGATTCCTGAAGGGATTTTATACAAACCTGGCCCGTTATCCCCATATGAACGATAAATCATCCGAGATGCATCCGTTAATGGGATCCAATATTTTGAATAACATTTCAAGGGAAATAAACAATGATGTGATCAGCAGCCTGGAAGTGGCTGAAACCATCATCCCCCATCATCATGAAAAATGGGATAGAACGGGATATCCCCACCGTTTGAAAGGGGAGGAAATCCCATTGGAAGCTTGAATCGTAGCCATTGTGGATGTGTTTGATGCATTGACCAGCAGAAGGCCGTATAAAGACTCCTGGTCAGTGGAGCGGGCATTATCTTTCATAAACGAACAAAAAGGAAGGCATTTCGACCCATCCTTCGTGATGTCTTTCTTTTGCCATTTTGATGAAAAGGCGGCGCAGAAAAAAGGCTGGATAACATTCGCAGCACAGGGATATAGTAAATTGCGAACTCGTCGCCTTCTGAACCCTTGGAGATAAAGGATTAACGATTTGAAAAAAATAAGGAGTTTATAAAATGGTAAATGAATCGCTTCAATTTACCAAAAAAATAGTGAAGCTCTTTACTCCCTTCCTTTTTTCTTATTTCTATTAAGATAATAAACGACTGAGATTACGAGAATCAACAGTATCAAAACAATCTTTAAATCGTCGGATGCCTTCAATACCTGTGTTACCGAATAGGCCTCGACAAGGAGGGCAGGCAGTTTTCCGATGGATGTCGCGAGGAAGAAAATCATCATTCCCGTCTTGCTTAATGCAGCTGTAAGGTTGATTGTGCCGGATGGTATAAAGGGAAGGAGCCTAAGCATCAGTATCATCCAAAATGCATGAAACCCTTGCGACTTTTGCAGCTTCTTGACCCACCGGTTCTTCATGAACTTGGGTTTGAGTGTTTGAAAGCCTTTACGATATAACCAAAAGCTGACCACTGCACCGGCAATTTCCCCTATGTAAGAAAGGATCAATCCCTTTTCAAATCCAAATACGCTGATATTGGCGGCCGTGATGAATACACTTGGAATAAAACCAAGCACGCTGATCAATATATTGAATACTAAACTTACAGCAATGGAGAAAGGGCCGCTGGATAGTAATGCCTCTGAAATGAAATTCATATCAAACCACAGTACTCCATTTATACCCGATGCCCCAGACCGTTTTCAAATGTTGATCTGCTGGAAAACCGGCATGACGCAATTTCTCTCTAATATTTCGAATATGGGAATCGATTGTCCGATCTTCGGTATCCGTTTTAAATCCCCATATGGTCGAAAGCAGGTGGTCTCTGGAATACACTTGATCTGGGGATTTTAAAAACAAGCACAGCAGTGAGAACTCTTTCGGTGTAAATGGAATTGTGTTGGTATCATAATGTGCTTCATAAGCGGATTCATTTAATTTTAGCCCCCTAAAGGTCAAAGAATCATCCTGAGTATGCACCCGCCGCGTCACTGCTTCGATTCTGGCAAGTAAAACATCTTCATGAAAGGGTTTCGTAATATAATCATCTGCACCCTTTTTCAACCCTTTCACCATATCTTGTGCAGCATCCCGCGCGGTGAGCATGATTATGGGAATGCTGGAGAACGCACGGATCCTTTCGCACGTTTCCCACCCATCCATCTCAGGCATCATTACATCAAGAAGTACTATGTCCGCATGTTCATGCGCTAAGAACTGTAAGGCTTCATGTCCAGATTTCATCTTCAGGCATGTATATCCGTGAGGTTTAATGTATAGCTCTAATAGATCAAGCATTCTCTGTTCATCATCAACCAGAACTACTGTCTTCATTTGTTATCTCCTTAAATGTGATAGTGAAGCACGTTCCTTGCTCCATGTTGCTTTTAACCGAAATGGTTCCACCTTGTATCTCCACTAATTGCTTGACGATGGATAGCCCCAATCCGAATCCGCCGGTATCTCTGGCGCGTGATTTCTCGACACGATATAAACGATCAAAGATATGGGGGACATCTTCAGGTGGAATGCCAACCCCTTGGTCGATTATGGAGATGGAAATCCAGCCATTGCATTCAGTGGCTTTGATGGTGGTGACTGTATATTCGTTCGAGTACTTTAGCGCATTATCCAACAGGTTAAGAATGACCTGCTCAAACCGTGAGGGATCTATAGCTATAAATAAATCGTCCTTGCATTCCAGATTCAATTGAATTCTTTCATTTGCAAAAGCCGGTAACACTTTTTCATGAATGTTTTGCAGGAATGAAGAGAGCTGGACGATTTCTTTTGATATGGTGAATGTATTTACATCCATTCTAGCCATATTGAATAGTTCGTCCAATAATTTGTTTAATCGTTCGGATTCATCATGGATGATCTCTAAGTATCTTGTTCGTTCGGATGCATCCAAATCTTTCCGGCGGGTTATATCAGCGTATCCCTTGATATAAGTTAGCGGCGTGCGCAGTTCATGGGAGATACTTGCCAAAAATTCATTGCGTTCCTTCTTTAAATAGTTCAATTCATTAGCCAAGCTTTGAATGGATTGGGCAAGCTCCCCGAGTTCATCATTAGATCGTACCGGCACAGCCACTGAAAAATTCCCTTTGCTGAGTTTGGTTGTCGCTTCCTTCATCGAAATAAGCGGTCTAGTCAAAGCTTTTGATAGAAAATAGATGGTGATAAGCATGAATAAAAGGAGCAATGCAGTCGCAAAAAGGAAATGCCTATTAAGTTGTGCGATTAAATCCTCAACATCTCTAGTATCTTTGAACATATAAACATAGCCTTTTTTTTCTTTATCACTGATAAATGGAGTGACGGTGGCTATATATCTTTCATCCTTCCAACTTGATTGGAGGATCATACCTTTTCGGGGTACTTGGGATATGTTTTTTGCCAAGATTTTGTTCATTCCCCCATTTACCTTTGCGGAAGATATCAGAATATCTCCTCTTGTATTAGTAATCACGACATCTGTATCGGTATGGTATTCCATCAGGCCGATATGCTTAAGGGTAGAGTCGGAATACGTGATTTCCAACACATCACGATGACTATTGCCACGGGCCTTCAGTGATTCCAATTCTTGATTGATACGGGAATGGATCACTTTATTATGCAAGTAAATCATGGAGACGGTTTCCATCAAAAAAATGCAAATAAATATAGATAGTCCGAGTTTAAAGGAGATTTTCAGGATTATTCACCTTCTTTATGAATAAAGTCAGTTTAGCGAAAAAGTATGAAGAAAGTATGCAGATTTTTTCAATTTCTTCGCATCTATTAAACAACGATAATCCGAATGATGACTTGTTGCAAGAGAGGCAATAGGTTAATGGGCCAAAACTGTCATTTTTTTAAGTCCTGTGTAGGGGGGAATCAGGTAGTATTTAGCAACTCCTCTCAAAACATATACGTAGGATTGCTATGCGGCAACCGTGGAAAAACATAATTTTCACGCGAAACCATTAAACATAACACTTTTCGAAGTTGTTACTAATTATTCATATAGAACTTATTTTAAGTACACCTCTAACGTGAAATGGACCGTTTCTTTATTTAGTTTATACAAAATATTTTGTATTAAGGAAACATTTTGTCGTCAATGAATACTATGTAAAAAAGGAGCTGATCCATATGAATTGTACAAACCGTACGCAGAAAAAAATAATGGCATATTCCGCATTATTCAAAAAAATGGGCATTCTTAATGATGAGGAATATAAAAATATCGCAAAGACCTTTCAATCAAAGGATTGAGGAAGTGTCCCTTGGATATTCATAAACTTTTATCCTGCAGTATACGGTCTGTAAAACCCCCCCTTTCAATCTTAGAAAAGGAGGGGGACTGCAGACTATTAGGATATCAAGGAGGTGTGGGCGATGTTGTCAATTTGCCCGGTTCTAAGTCTATCGATCTTTTTGGCGGCTGCACCCAGCTGGTTGAATTGATGCACCTTAAGTTTGAAAATTACATAAACGATGGACATTTCTTGGCAAGTAGGAGGGCGTTCATTGAAAAGGGATACGAAAAAATTTCTTGCGTTGTTATGCGATGTGAAAAGGAAGATTGTTGTGATCCGATGGTGTTCTCTGCGATAATGGAGTAAAGAAATTGAAAAGGAGTTACGTAAGATGGCGGAGGACTTTAAGATTCCCAGCTTGAAAGTTGATGAGATCGATAAGAAAATCATATCGGTTTTACATGAGGATGCACGAATTTCATATACCGAATTAGCGAAGAAAGTGGAGCTTTCCAGAGTTGCGGTTCAGATGAGGATTAATCATCTAGTTGAAAACGGTGTGATCGAGAGGTTCACTGCGGTCATAAATCCAGCTAAGGTCGGCATCCATGTTTCGGCATTCTTTAACGTGGAGGTTGAGCCAAAATATCTGGAATCGGTCGCGCAGCAATTAGAAAGTGAACCGGCTGTTACGAGTTTATATCATATGACCGGTCCGAGTAAACTCCATATGCACGGAATCTTTACTGATAATCAAGAGATGGAACGCTTTCTTAATGAGAAACTGTATGCGGTCGTCGGTGTTGTCAGCGTTGATTGCCAAATTCTCATTAAACGTTATAAAAGCCGGATGGGCATGAAGCTTTAATAAAAAAATCCCCCTAAATAGGCGGATTTTTTATTTATGTGAGCGGGATGATAAAGCCGCCATACGCAAAGGCAAGAATGATTACGAATGCAGGGTGGATCTTGAATTTACCTAAAGCCAAGAAGGCCAATCCAGCGATGAAGATTGAATGGATGTAGCCGATGGACCCGACCGCGTCCGCTGCCATATTCCAGGTGAGCAATAACATCATGATCGCGATCACGGGCTGTACAAGTAGTGACATGCCTTTTACGATAGGCGATTGCTTGTATTTTCGCAGGATTTTTAATAGATATATCAAAGCCACGGCTGAAGGGATGATCGTGCCTGCCAATGCAGCTAGAAATCCTGGCCAGCCATATACATCATATCCGACATATGCGGCTATTTTCGTGGCGATGGGTCCAGGGAGTGAATTTCCTAACGCGAGCATTTGTGAGAACTCGGTATTATCTAGCCAGCCATAACGGGTGACGATTTGATCATACATAAGCGGAATCGAAGCCGGACCTCCGCCGTAACCAAGAATATTGGCAATGAAAAACGCTAGAAAAACAGTAACTCCTATTGGGATAATAATACCCATTAAGCGGATTCCTCCTTCCTATCAGTCTTTTTATTTTTCAATCTATCCTTTAATTTATAATGAAACGCTCCATATAAAAGAAACATCATAATGACGATACCTGGATGCAGGGAAATGACCTGCAGAAGCAAAAAGGAAATCGCAAAAAAGGTGATTCCGAGCACCTTTCCTAACCCTTTTACCGCCTTTTCGCCAAACTCATAAGCCATTTGACCAAGCATGACAGCGACAACCGGCATGACAGCAGCGATCATATTACTGATCATTGCCGAATTACTTAGAACATTAATGAACGCAATCAAGAAAACCATTGCAATGCATGAAGGTAACATGTGAGCGGCCACACTTACGATGGCTCCCGGCCAGCCTTTTAATTTATAACCAAGATATGCTGCCATCTTCGTGGCAATCGGTCCAGGGAGTGTATTGGCAATCGCCAATGTGTCCCCGAATTCATCATCGTCAAGCCAGTGATAACGGGAAACTGCTTCGTGGCGGATGAGCGGGATGACAGACGGCCCGCCGCCGAATCCTAATATCCCCGTTCTCATCATTCCAATCGTCAATTCCGTATATGGATTTTTCAAAAACGATTCCTCCTTTGTTATAAAATTCAGCATTCATTTCCAAGATTATGAATTAATGATAACAAAAATTCTTTCGAAATGTACATGAAATTATGATAATAATTACGTAATGAATGTATTTTAGGGGATTTTCGATATAATGGGTTGAAATAAGCAAAAGAAAGTATCTTTTTGCCTTGAGGAAGGAAGTTTGGATTGCATTAGACAAACAAGCTAGTATAATGCTATTCACTCTAGTGCGATGGGGTATTGGATTCCGCCTTATTAAAGGGGGATAAGAAGGAGAAATTATAAACCAAAAAACAATTTTTCTGCAAGCCCCCTTTTTTAAACCTAAAAAAGAACCCTATGGGCAGCCTGTTTCAGAGTGACTGCTCTATAAGGTGCATTTTTTAATATATAATTCTAATAAATTTAATGTGGGTCATTCTTCCCGAATGACTAATAGCACACCGGTAAAAATTAAGATTGTACCGATCCAAAAGGACAAGCCGATTTGTTCACCTAGTATTAACCAACCTAAAAAAGTACCGACTATAGGCTGTAAAAAGAAAAATAGTCCGCCACTTGAAGCGGTAAGCATTTGCAGTCCGCGATTCCACAGTAAAAAGGCACATGCTGTTGAAATAACGCCCAAGTATAGAAGGCCGCCCCATATGGATGGATGCATGATGGCTTGAAAATCAAGCTCATCCAGTCGACTGATCGTAACAGGGGTTAAAAGGACAATTGCCACTAGCACGGCATAGGTCGTTATAACAATTTGTGAATATTGTCCTGGTACACGTTTGATTAGAACAGACATAAGGGCCCAAGTTAACGCAGCAATAAGCAGTGATACGCCCCCAAGTTGGTGAGATGAGCCAATATGGGCATTTCCGACAATGATACCGACACCGATTGTCGCTAAAATAACAGAAATTGATTTTTTAAAAGTGATTTTTTCTTTTAAAATGATCCGTGCAAATATCACCATAAACGCAGGTGTTGTTGAAGTAATGATGGCGCCCATTTGCGCAGAAGAAAGTAGCGTGCCAACTTCCTGGGTTACGATGGAAATGGTGTTCCCAACAAGTCCTATAATGAAAACCAAAAGCCAGTCCCGTTTGTCGATCCGCCAAGATTGTTTTGTTATTAAACCAATTGTCAGCAATGCTAAAATCGCAATTACATATCGTAATAATACTAATTCAAGCGGCGGAACAACGTCTACCACAACTTTTACCACAACATACATCCCGCCCCAAATGCTGGCAGCGAGTGATAAATATAAAGAACCTATTATCGTGTTTTTCATTTTTGTACCCTCCGTTTTAACTTAACTTTTCCAGTCCTTAACGGAGATGCAGTTTTTCTGCCGTTAAGGAAGAAAAACTGCAGGTACATCATTTTCGAATAGTGGTGACCACAACATCAGCTTTCAGCTCACTTTCCAAAAATATTTATTTTCAATGATGTTAGCTAATTAAAAAGCTATTCGGAGCTACTACCGATCATTCGTTTCAAACGTCAGTAAGTTATTACCATACTCATTTAAATATACAAGATTTTAGATTAATAAAACAACAAATTATAGTATTTAACCTAGCGTACCATTAAGATCATTCGCATTATACTAAAACTTAAAACACAGGAAAAACCCCAACCTTAAAAACTGGTGGGTTTTATATTTGGTTCATGGATTCTAGTAGGAATAGAAAGAGGGAATTTTAGGGAAGGGAATCAAATGGTACAGTAATTATGCTGATCAAATTGCCGGCAGCGGTAATGATGTAAATAATAATCTGGAAAGAAAAGGTGGATTAGGATTAATAGTCCCTTAAAGAGTTTAATCCTAATCCACCGTTAAGGTGAATTTAGTGTATGTCCTTTCCGGTAGCATCACTATCCGTTATATTTTCTTTCGATTTTCCTGAACTCATCTGATAGTTCAAATAACGTGTGTAAGACGGCTGTTTGAATATATAGATTCATATAATTATCATTGCTCTTCTTTTGAAAAGATAAATCATGTTTTTCATTGATTTTCCGAGTTATACATTCATTAATTTCGCTCCACATTTCTTTCGTTCCTTCTTTAAATTTAGTCTCCATAATCTCCCACTCCTTTTTTATTAGTTTATCCAATCTATTACATTCTTATACTTATTTTTTGGCCAAACTGGTAAATTTTTTATCTTAAAATTTATGTATTCAGTTTTTTTGGGTATCCTTCTGTTTGAGTGCACACTCGAAAAATAGGAGAGGTCATCACCCAAAAGGAACGCTTCGCTCAGTTTTTAGACAAAAGGGCTCTATCTAAAAGTTAAAAAAGCTGATTGGAACGGATGGCGGCCCCCCGCGGAAAGCGGGTGCCTGGAGGCAACGTTCAAATTGTACAATCCCTAAAAGGGGGCAGGGTGTCATTATCGCATTCCTTCTCTATAGTTACTTTAATTGAGCCATATTCTTGAGTGATGTATTGTACAAATGACAAGAGTTTGGAATAATTAGCATAATGATATTACATGTAAACTTTTATCGATTCATGAGCAGATTTTCAACGAAAACCATTCGAGTAATCTGGCCTTCTTTCATACCTAGCTGCAAGTAGAGTCCAAATTCTATCTTCTAATCCAATTCCAGTAATTTTACGCCTTTAGGGGACAGGTTAGTTGCAAGGGTACTAGAGCAGAAGGAGATATTATTGAAAGATAAGGAATAAAATCCAATTTTCTACAAAGAATACTTCTATTAATTACAAATTAGGAGTGTGGATATGGAACAAACTCTTTATGAAAAAGTCGGCGGAGAAGAAGCGATAGCAAAAGTTGTGGACTATTTTTACTCCGAATTGGTCCTTAAAGATGAGACAGTTAATCATTTTTTTGAAAAAACGGATATGGAAAAGCAACGAAGTCATCAGACAAAATTTATTAGTTTTGCATTAGGCGGCCCAAAACAATATTCTGGACAATCCATGGCAAAGGCGCACCAAGGATTGAATCTGCAACCTGCCCATTTTAATGCCATTGTCAAGCATCTTAATGATGCGCTTGCTCACTTTGGGGTGAATGAAGCTGACAGAGATACAGCTTTGACTAAAGTTGCTTCACTAAAAGATGATATTTTGAATAAATGAATATCGATCCATCCCCCATCTGGGGGTTTTTATTTGGATTTTTTTATCCTTTTGTTACATGTTTTTGACTTCCATAATAATGATTTTTATATGAAGTTGCGTTTTAAGAAAATTACAAAGATAATGCCCGTTTTTTAAAATTCAGAAAAATGGAAAATATATTATTGACTTATGTCTGTAGTATTATGTATTATGTATACATAACACATATGGGATTTAGCCAATCATATAGATTCAAGTTGTTCGAATTGTAAAGACTTATCAAAAAGGACGGATTAATATGGCAGGAATTCATTTAAAACCAATCGAAAAGGAAAGAACAACACAAGATAAAGTTTATAATCAAATAAAAAAAGCCATTTTATTTGGTGGTATTACCAGTGATGAAATATTTACAGAAGTTCAATTAGCGGAAAGGTTAGATACTTCAAGAACTCCGGTAAGGGCAGCTATTCAAGATTTGGTGAAGGAAGGATTACTTGTTTCCATTCCGAGGAAGGGTTTAACTGTAAGAAAGATTACTCCAGAGGAACAAGATGAAATCTTTTTACTAAGAAGTGCCATTGAAGTTGAATCGGTGAAAAAACTAACAAAAGAAATTACATCACCTGAACAACTGAGGTTGCTTAAATTAATTCTGAAGCAGCAAGAAGAAGCATTGCAAAATGATGATGCTATTAGTTTTATCAGGCTAGACCATGAGTTTCATCTCTCGTTGACAAGACTGGCAAACTTCACCATAATAGAGCAAGTTTTGAACAATCTTCATAACCTTACTCAGCTAATGGGGTTAAAAGCAGTCAGTAAACTTGGGAGAATGAAAAATGTTTTAATGGAACATACCCAGATTATCCAGGCTTTAGAGGAGAAAAATCCCGAACTGGCTTCACAGGCGATTTTAAACCATTTGGAAAAAACAAAAGAAACATTGATTATTGTTGATAATTCCTGATTTTCTATCAAATGCTTGAAGGGAGGGATTGCTCCAAGTAAAGGTAGTTTACTATATTTCTAGGGGAAAAAAAATAATGGTTTTGAATAAACTTGCCTGTGAAATGGAAGATTTACAGCAAGGTCAAACCAATTCTCACGTTTAGAGCAAAAACCTTGGAGAAATTCTTCCGTATGCTTTTTCCTGGGTTTTTGCTTAAATAGTAAGCCATAGTGTTGAAAGATACGACTATAGTTCATTGCAAATGAAAGCGTTTACCCGTCGTTAATGTTCATAGGTGAAAATATTTAAGGGATAAACATTAAAATTCAATATGACTTTACCGACCATAATTACATGATAGGAATTGGCAAAGCCTTTGATGTATACACAATACATAATACATTAAACAAAATACAATTAAGGTTCGCCTTTTAGCTGTTAAATCGTTAAAACATGTACTTATTCAAACATATAGGAGGAATCAGGTATGGTTAGAACAGGTAAAGAATATTTACAGACATTGAAAGATGATAGGGCAATCTACATAAATGGGGAACGAGTAAAGGATGTGACGACCCACCCAGCTTTTACGGGAATTACCCATACCATTGCAGGCTTATACGACCTAGCATGGGATGAATCTCAGAATATGACATACAAAACTGAGGACGGTACGCTAGCAAATAAAATTTATATGATTCCAAGGAGTCGGGAAGAACTTAAAGAGAGAAGATTGGCGATTTCTAAATGGTCTGAAGCAACTTGTGGATTTGTCGGAAGAAGCCCTGATCACGTTGCCAGCTTTTTGGCTGCTTTTGCCAGTTCACCCGAAGTGTTTGATCGTGGAGGAGAAGGTTATGGAAATAATGTTTTGAATTTCTATAAACATGTGCGAGATCAAGATCTATATGTAACATACGTTATTATTCCGCCACAAATTGATCGAAGTAAAGCAGCTCATGAGCAGGAAGATAAATTTCTCCCAGTTGGAGTGTACGAAGAAAGGGAGGATGGAATTATTGTTCGAGGTTCTCAAATGCTCGGTACTGCATCAGCCGTATCCGATTACCTTTTCGTAAGTTGCCTTACACCACTCAGACCTGGTGATGAAGATTATGCTTTGTCTTTTGTCCTGCCGATTCATGCAAAAGGATTAAAATTTTATGCGAGGCCTGGTTATGCTGAAAAATCACCAAGCACATTTGATTACCCATTGTCCTCCCGTTTTGATGAAAGTGATTCATTAGTTGTTTTTGACGATGTATTTATTCCTTGGCAAGATATTTTTGTTTACAAAAATATTGACATCGTGAGAGCTCAGTTCCATGAAACACCAGCTCATGTATTAGGCAATAATCAAGCGCAAATAAGATTTAGTACTAAATTAAAATTTTTGATTGGTGCTGCCCGAAAAGTTTCTGCGATGAATGGAATCGATAAAATCCCTTCAGTCCAAGAGAAGTTAGGGGAACTCGCTTCTATTGCGGCTTCAGTAGAAGGTAATCTTTTAGCTTCGGAATATAATTGTATCATCGACAAAAACGGTGTGGCACGACCAAATCCACGTTTCCTTTATGGTGTAGTCGGTCAACAGGAAACCATCTATGCTTCCACTATTAAAATTTTACGGGAGTTATGCGGTGGAGGCGTTTTACAATTACCATCCTCATATAAAGAGCTCATCAATCCTGAAACGAAAGATGATATGTATCAATATATACGTTCTACGGGAGTTGGGGCTGAGGAGAAAATTAAACTATTTAAGTTAGTATGGGATATCATTGGTTCAGAATTCGGCGGCAGGCATCAACAGTATGAAATGTTCTATAATGGTGCACCTTTCGTCACGAAAGGCTTTTCATTTAGAAATTACGGCTATGATGAGCCGGTTCAAATGGTGGATGAATTTTTAGGAAGCTATTCACTTCCCACTCAAGTGGAAGAACTAATATAAAAAATATAAATGAAAGGGTGGTGCAGTAATGAAAATAGCATCGATACAATTGGAGATTAAAGATAGTGAGTCTAAATCTGCTCGCATAGATCGTGTGGAGTCAATGATTGATGGATTAAAAGGACAAGATTTAATAGTTTTACCAGAAACGTGGGCAACGGGGTACTTTTCTTTTGATCGCTATATAGACGAATCAGAAGAATTGAATGGCGATTTTGTCCAACGTTTCTCCGCAAAGGCCAAAGAAGTTAAGTCATATATATTTGCAGGTAGTTTTATAGAAAAAAATAATGGAAAATACTACAACACAAGTGTTCTATTTTCTCCGGATGGGACACTAATAGGAACCTATCGAAAAATGCATTTATTTCGTTATGGTTCAAAAGAAGGTCAAATATTGACGAGAGGAAATGAAACAACTGTAGTCGATACAGAATTCGGGAAAGTTGGCTTATCAACTTGTTATGATTTGCGATTTCCTGAATTGTACCGTGCAGAAGTGGATTTAGGAGCAGAGTTACTTCTTGTTACATCTGCTTGGCCGCATAGAAGACTGGAGCATTGGAAATTATTCAATTCAGTTCGGGCATTGGAAAACCAGTGTTTCTTGATTTCGAGTAATTGTGTTGGAAATACTAATGACGTCCTTTTAGCTGGTCATAGTCAAGTGGTTGACCCATGGGGGATTGTTGTGGCTGCTGGAGGAGATGAAGAAACTATTATTAAAACAGAGATTGATCCGGCTCAGGTTGCTAAAATTCGTGATGTATTCCCTAATTTGAAGCACCGGGTATTAGATAGGCAGGAGGAATTCAGTTGATAAATATTAATGTTTGTGGAAGAAATATTGTCGCGGACCCTAAACGATTACTTATTGCCGGCTATACGGGAAAAGACCAGGAATCTGTAAAAAAACATATTGATGAATTGAAGGAGATCGGCGTTCCGGCTCCTCCACAAGTTCCGATGATTTACGATCTTTCAACAAATCTCATTACGACAAATAACTCAATTTCAGTTATCCAAGAAAGCAGCAGCGGAGAAGCAGAAGTGGTCATCATGAAAATTGAAGGGAAATGGTATTTAGGACTAGGCAGTGACCACACGGACCGCGGGCTTGAAAAAGTGTCTATTCAGAAATCCAAACAAGTATGCAGCAAACCTATTTCAACACAATTTTGGGCCTTGGATGACGTAAAAGATCGATGGGATGACATTGAAATGAGAAGCTGGATGATCGTCGATGGGGTGAAAAACGAGTACCAAGCAGGCAAGCTAGGAGAATTCTTGCATCCTGAAGAATTGCTCAAAATTATCGAAGAACGTGGCTATGATAGTGAGGATATGATTGTGTTTTGCGGAACATTACCGATTATAAATGGCGAATTCATTTATGGTGAAGCATTTTCAGCAGAATTATATGATCGTTTAACAGATAACAAAATTCAATTGAATTATCAGGTTCATATTTTAGTGGATGCGGAGGTAGTTTGAAATGGAAAAATCAAAAATGAAAATTGATAGAAAACCAGAGTTGGAATTTGTTGAGTATAAAACCTTTGAGGCCGTTCCTTCAAAAACGGTAGAAGGTGCATCTCAACGAATTATTGCGCAGATTCCAGATACTAATGTAGCAACTCGTATCCTTGAATTGGAAGCAGGTACTGATACATCGCCTGATGGCGTGCAAGTCCATGACTTTTGGGAGGAATTATATATTATTGAAGGCTCCTTAATCGATTTACGTCTAAATGAGGAATTTACAGCAGGAATGGTTGCATGCCGTCCTCCAGGGATGGAGCATGGTCCATGGAAATCACCTAATGGCTGCAGGATTTTCGAAGTTCGCTATTATGCAGATCAGAAAAAAGAAGAACATGAATTTGTCGATCATACCACTTTTGAAGCGCAGCCTTTTAGTAAAGTTAAGAGCCTTTCTGAAAGAATCATTGCTTCTGACCCTACTACAGGGGTCGCTACAAGAATTCTTCATAACGGTCCAGGGACAGATACATCTCCTAATGGCGTGCAAGTCCATGATTTTTGGGAAGAATTATATATTATTGAAGGATCTTTAATCGATTTGCGTCTAAATGAGGAATTTACAGCAGGAATGGTTGCTTGCCGCCCTCCAGGTATGGAACATGGACCGTGGAAATCACCTGATGGCTGTAAGATTTTCGAGGTCCGCTATTACTCCACGGAACAATAAAGAGGCATGTACCGGGCTTCTGCATTCCTATAGCAATATGGCAATCCATCAAATGGCTTCTCGTGACATCAAACAACGAGGAGCCTTTTATCTCTGATATATTCTTCCACAGGGACCAAGTGCTGAATGCTCAAATTGATAATTGGGTATCACAGGAAGCAGGTATGTGAATGTTCTGTGTGATGGATTATGTATACAGAATTCATTACACAGAACCCTTTAATCGTTAAAAAATGAGTGCACATTCAAGATTATTTGGAAAGTTGTTGATTCCGCATGAATGGGTAATACCCGTCCACTGGAAACGAAACTTGGTCCTTGGTTAGCAAACGGATGCAAGGTTTTTGAAGTCCAGTATTCCATTAAATAAAATCGACAACACCATTTTTTCCCCTTTGACAAAATTTTATTAACTTAATGACGGAGAAGGTGAAGCAAGTTGGAAGTTTACCATTTAACACATCCACTAAAGGGATCCCTATATCCAAGGGAGCCTCATGTAATGGCATTAGGTTTTTTTGACGGTGTTCATTTAGGTCATCAATCTCTGTTAATGCAAACCAAGAAAATAGCTGAAAAGAACAATCTTAAATTCACGGCGATGACCTTCGATCCACATCCAAATGAAGTAATCAAATTGGAGAAAGATTGGAGATATATAACTCCCCTGGCTTTAAAGATTGAAAGGATGGCTGCCATTGGAGTGGATAAACTTTTTGTCATAAAGTTTAATTTATCATTTGCTTCCCTTTTGCCATCTGATTTTATTAAACAATATGTTTTAGGTCTTCAAGCTAAACACTTAGTTGTGGGATTTGACTTTACCTTTGGTAAAAAAGCTCAGGGGACTGCTGATTATTTGCAAAAAATGAGTAAAAATAACCCTTTTGATGTATCCGTGATTTCAAAACAGGTACATAATGGCGAAAAAATAAGTTCAACCATAATCAGGAAAATAGTAAGGGACGGAGATGTCCACCTTGTTCCTTACTATATGGGACATCATTTTGAAGTTAAAGGGGTCGTTTATGGTTCAAATAGACATAAACACGATAAAAAGAAAAATATGGAGTTCCATACCGAAAATAAGTATATCCTGCCAGCACCAGGTGTATATCATGTAGAAATCAAAACCTGGAACAAAACTTGTCAGGGGTTATTTATAAGATATGGGTCCAGCAGGAAAAATGATGAAATTAGCGGTCAAGTTATAGAAATGCTGAAGGGAGGTGTTGCGGAAGAAGTGACGGTTAAATTTTTAAAACAGATACCTTTTGAGTCAAAGTCTCAGTGCAGTACAAATTTTAAGGAGGTTATAAAATGATGGATGATAGAAATTTTAGAAATGCGATGGGGAAATTTGCTACAGGAGTAACAGTGATCACGACACTTTTAGAAAATGAAGCACACGGTATGACGGCGAATGCATTTATGTCAGTTTCCCTTAACCCAAGGTTGGTTATCATATCCATAGGCGAAAATGCTAAAATGCTAGATAAAATTAATGAATCTGGAAAATTTGCTGTAAATATATTGTCAGATGCCCAAAAAGAGTTATCCATGCATTTTGCAGGGCAGATTAAAGATAATCGCCAGATTGAATTTGGCTGGATAAATGAACTTCCAGTAATAAAAAATGCTTTAGCAAACATCGTCTGTAAGGTCCATAGTAAACAAATAGCTGGGGACCATACACTCTTTATTGGAGAAGTAACTGAACTCGACATTAGCGAAGGGGCACCACTAACCTTCTATGAAGGGAAATACGGCAAAATACTCAGCTAAACTTATGGCAGGATTATTGTTTAAGTTTAATAGTTAAAGTTGTGTGAGCTTTCTAAAAAGGGCTTTTGTTGTGGTTAAGGAGGGGAAACTCATGCAAAGCAAAAATAAGACAGTCGTCAAATCAATGGATATCCTTACTCTTTTCTTAACGCATTCAAAGCTAAGTCTTAATGAAATCGTACAGTTTTCAGGGATACCGAAAACATCTGTTTTTCGAATGGTGATGTCACTTGAAGAGACGGGTCTTCTCGATAAAGATAGAGGTGGAAAATACTCACTTGGGCTGTTATTTCTTCAGTTTGGCCATTTAGTAGCTGAACGGTCCGATATTCGAGAAGTAGCTCTGCCGATTATGCAAAAACTTCATGATAAGGTAGGGGAAGCCGTTAATCTCATCGTACTTGATGGCAATGAGGCAATCTGCATCGAAAAACTGGATTCAAAACAGCGGGTAAGGCTTAATACGGCAATTGGCCGGAGAATGCCGCTATATGCCGGAGCGTGTTCACGTGTTATTCTCGCTTTTCAGCCGAAGTATGAACAGGAACAATATTTAGAGCAAACCGAACTGAAGTCGATCGCATCTGGAACGATTACAGTTAAAGAGAGACTTCGTACTCTTCTAGAAGAGACTCGAAAAACGGGATTTACGGTCAGTCACTCGGAACTTGAAAATTATATATCTGCGGTAGCCGCTCCTATTTTTGATCATAAAGGTTATATCATAGCGGGCATTAGTGTTGCAGGTCTTGAGGTGAACTATGAAAAGGAGTTGTTGCCTCCATTGGTTAAAAAGGTTAAGTGTGCAGCACTCGAGATTTCATGGAAATTTGGATATACCGATAAACATCTTTGCTTAGGTTGATATATCAATATGTCCACGGTTGAGAACAAATGGCGATTGTCTTTAAGCTTTTTCACCAGAACGACTTTTATCTTTATTGACTGTATTTCTATAATGTATTGTGTATACACAATACATTATACATAATACATATTGAGTTAAAAGCTCATTAACTCATGTTCAAGATGATTACGGATGGGAAAGCAATACGAGAGGTAAGAGTCAGGCTCTCTACCTTCTATTAAAGAAAATGTGGAAGAACTATCGGAAGGCCATCTTGATAATTCTTCAACATCTAAGAAACCACATCCAGAAATATAACTAATTCGGAGGTGTGTTAAATTGAGTGGGAAAAAGAAATTGGACAAGAAATCAAAAAAGATATTATTTGCGAGTTTACTTGGCAGTACCATTGAATTTTATGATTTCTTTCTTTATGGAACCGTTGCTGCACTTGTGTTTAATAAACTGTATTTTCCTAATGATGATCCATTTGTAAGTTTATTGCTTGCTTATGCATCATTTGGCATTACTTTTTTTATACGACCTCTTGGAGGGCTTGTATTTAGTCATTTGGGAGACAAGTTTGGCAGGAAAAATACTCTCGTGCTTTCACTTTTATTAATGGGAGTTTCTACCGTCTGTATTGGACTCCTTCCAACATATAGCATGATAGGGCTTTGGGCACCAATCCTCCTTGTTTTCTTTCGTCTCGTTCAAGGTATCGGGCTTGGCGGAGAATGGGGAGGAGCAATACTCCTAGCAGTTGAATCTGCGCCTAAAGAAAGACGTGGCTTTTTTGGAAGCTTTCCTGCAATGGGTATCCCTCTTGGGATGTTACTTGGGACATTTTCCATTTCATTAATGAGTTTACTTCCAGAATCACAATTTCTATCATGGGGATGGAGAGTGCCATTTGTCTTAAGTGCGATTTTGGTTGTTATTGGTATTTGGATCCGAAAAGGGATTGAGGAAACCTCGGCATTCAAAGAAGAAAAAGAAAAAGGAAACGTCGTAAAAATTCCACTCTTTGAGACACTCCGATATCATTGGAGAGCGGTATTGATTTCTTTAGGTGCAAAATGTGTTGAAGTGGGCCCATTCTATTTATTTTCCACATTTTTCATCTCCTATGCTACAGAAACACAGGGTTTTTCAAGAACTACAGCTTTAAATGTAGTTACGGTGGCAACAATCGTTACAGCAATTTGCATGCCATTTATGGGAATGTTGTCTGATAAAATTGGCCGTAAACGTGTCTTTCTTATTGGGACAATCGGGATAACTCTTTTTGCCTTTCCATACTTTTATTTGTTTTCCTTACAATCTACTCCTTGGTTATATGTTATTTCAATAGTAGGATTAGGAATTCTATGGCCTCCAATTGCGGCGACTATTGGTACAATGTTTACTGAAATGTTTAATACGAATGTTGGCTATACAGGAATAACACTTGGTTATCAAACAGGCTCTGCATTATTTGGTGGAACTGCTCCAATGATTGCGACTATATTAGTCGGCGCTTACAATAATTCTTGGATTCCTCTGGCATTATTTTTAGTATTTCTTTGTATCGCCTCTCTTATTTCAGTATTATTTGTCCGAAATAGTCAAAGTAACAGTATTCCTCTCTCTGAAAGTAGAACAATCGACTAAAAGGATTCAGAAAATCCAATAGGTGGGTAATGGTTTGTTTTCTACTGGGAGATCGTTGGTGAAGAAAAATCGAATCAAATGTTTGATTTAATCTTTAATAATAGTAACGTTTTCACAGTCGATGAAGATTAAAGTTGGGCGGTAGCGGTTGCTGTTAGGGATGAAGAGATGCTTTACGTTGGTGAAAACTTTGAGTGATTGAAATCTGAAGTTAAGCAGAAAAAATTAAATATCAGGATTCCATTATCCATTAAGGGGAGGGATATTTTGAAAAAGAAGCCAACAAAGGTTAGATGGGGACTTGCACTGTTTTTCTTTATCATCGGTGTAATCGCTTACATGGATAGGTCAAATATTTCTATAATAGCAAAGCCTATGATGGATGATTTAGGATTGGATAAAGTTCAGTTTGGTATGCTTGCATCATTATTCTCATTAGGTTACGCGTTAGTTCAAATTCCAGCTGGACTTTTGGCGGAAAAATTTGGGCCAAGGAAAATGATTGCATTTTCTCTTATTTGGTGGTCAGTATTTACAGGTCTTACAGGTTTAGTGAAATCTCACAGTCTTTTGTATGTAGTGAGATTCTTATTTGGAATAGGTGAAGGACCAATGTTTCCATCTAACGCCGTATTTAATACAAACTGGTTTAGAAAAGATGAAAAAGCTAGAGCTTCTAGTGCCCTATTGGCAGGTTCATATTTTGGACCAGTTATAGCCCCTATCGTAACGGTTTATATCTATCAATACTTTGGCTGGCAAGCTGTATTTTACATTTTTGGTATTTTAGGAATAATGATTGCAGCTGTATGGTGCGTTATTGCCAGGGACTATCCTGAAATTCACAAATTAGTTAATGAACAAGAAAAAGAATATATACTTGAAAACAGAGAAATTGTTGAAACTGCTAAAGTAAGGGCACCTTGGAGTAATTTTCTGAAAAACTCTCAATTTTGGGCGTTAGGAGTGCAGTATTTTGTTGTTTTATATATTATTACTTTCTTTTTAGTTTGGTTACCTACTTATCTATTGGAAGATAGGGGATTCTCATTAAGTAAAATGGGATTTGCTGCAAGCCTACCATGGTTGGCAATTCTGATAACTGTAATGTCTGGTGGAATTCTTTCCGACTACTTAGTGCATAAAGGATTTTCAAAACAAATATCTAGATCCTCTTTAGCAATAACAGGCTTATTAGTTTTTATTATTTCAATGTACCTGGCTGTTATGACAGTATCACCATATATGAATGTTTTGTGGTTATCATTATGCTTGGGCTCACTCGGATTCACAGTAGTGTGTTCTTGGGCCGCAGCTACAGACTTAGGGAGAAACTTTTCTGGATCAGTTTCAGGTTGGATGAACTTATGGGGGAATTTAGGAGCATTTGTATCACCGTTATTATGTGGATGGTCAGCAGAAAACTTTGGTTGGAATATCACTTTAGGAGTAACGGTAATCCCTGTGTTTATTGCAGCTATATTGTGGGTGTTTGTGAAGCCAGATACCTCTTTACTAAATACAACTGAGCAATTACCAATGAATTTTTAGTATTTCAAGTGGATTAAATAGTTCAATGTCAAATTTTTTTTAGTTCCTATAGAAATTTGATTACTAGGGTGAAAAAATCAATCGATAGGGGTTTGATTACGATGAAGAAAAAATACTTCTTACTTTTTTTTATAGCTTTGCTTTTTAGTTCGGTATTTACCGGGTGTTCGTTGGAAAAGAAAAGTTCAAATAAGGTGACTGGGAAGGTAACTTCGAATCAAACGGCTGATTTGATTTTTAAAAACGGTGAAGTCTACACAGTTGATAAAGATCGGAGTTGGGAGAAAGCAGTTGCGGTTAAGAATGGCAAGATTCTCTACGTTGGTGATAACAAGGGAGCTGCAGCCTTCAAAGGGAACGATACCAGAGTGATTGATCTAAAGGGGAAAATGGTCATGCCTGGGTTTACCGACAGTCATAACCATGCGTACCTAATGGCAGAAAGCCTTTTTTGGCTAAGTCTCAATCCTTATTCCACAGTGGAAAAACGCCAACAGGCTATCAAGGATTACTTAAAAGAGCATCCCAATATAAAGCAATTACGTGGAGTAGGCTGGGATGACATCAAACGAGATAGTAAATCCAGAGGGCTGGCTCCTAAAGAATTGCTTGACCAAGTTGTCCCTGATATACCTGCTGTCTTTATCTCAAACGGCCATCACAGTATATTAGTCAACTCAAAGGCTCTTGAGATTGCAGGGATAGACAAAAACACCCCTGATCCGCAAGGTGGGACTATTGAACGTGATCCTAAAACAGGAGAGCCGACAGGAGTTTTAAACGAATTTTCCGCCGAAAACCTTGTAATTAACGTTCTTCCTCAACCGGACTTTACGGTAAAGCAGTATAAAAAGACGCTTTTAACTTGGCAGAAAACAGCTGCAGAGGATGGAGTTACCTCAGTATTCGTGCCTGTTCACTACCCAACGGAAAGTTTGCTTAAAGCATTTGAAGAGCTTGATAATGCGGGTAAATTGACCGTGAGATACGATTTAGGGTTATGGGCTGATGAAAACAAAGGGACAAAGCAAATCGGGAGATTAAAAGAACTCCGTGAAAAATATCAAGGAAAGTCGTACAAGATAGATACAATTAAAATATTTGCTGATGGTGTCGGAGAAAATAAACTAGTTTGGGATCAAAATGTATTAGAGAAGACCGTGGCAGCTTTGGATAAAGAAGGTTTTCGCGTCTATATCCATGCGATTGGCAATCAGGGGTTTTACCCATCTCATAATGCTTTAGACGCTTTTGAATATGCGGCTAAATTAAATGGAAAAAGGGATTCGCGTCATGTAATCACCCATTTAGACTGGATAAAGGAAGATGATGTTGCCCGGTTTAAGGACTTAGGAGTAATACCTACTCCTCAACCTTCCTGGTTTGGTAAGGATTGGTATGCCAATGTAAGAGGTGAGGGGTTGAAGGAACTTAATCATATGGGTAGCTATTTTGAAGCCGGAATACCGGTTGCTTCATCGAGTGATTTTCCTTCAACAGATACTTTTAAAAGAGATATGTATCCCCTTACAGGATTAGAAGTAGGGATAACGAGATTGGATCCAGACAAAACCACAGAAGACGATCTAAATAAAGTAGTGTGGCCTAAGGAAAAAGCTTCTCTCGAAGATATGATTACTAGCTATACAATCAACGGAGCTCATTTGATTTTCCAAGAGGATGAAAGAGGTTCTATAGAGGCGGGCAAGAAAGCGGACTTGATCGTTTTAGACAAAAATCTCTTTCAGATTCCAGTAACGTCAATTGGTGAAGCGAAGGTCTTGATGACTTTTTTCGAGGGGAAGGAAGTATTCCGTCATCCTAATTATTAATGCATCCTATATAAAAACACTTGTTGAACAATTCGAAGAAGATAGGGAAATTGTCAACCATGTGTTGCCCGTTCACTACAGGCACATTTGGATACCGTGGTCGTTTTGAAAAACTGGAAGCAGACAAAAGGATTGTCAAGCACATTAAAAGGTTTAACAAGTTACTTGGCAAGCATAAAAAAGTTGGGTTGATATCCAAGGATGCGTATACCTTTAATTAAGAAGTGGCAAAAAGATTGCAAGAAAGACCTGGGTTACCAAGTTGATGTCAAATTATGTAGTTTCAAGGGAAGGGATGTTCGTGGTCCCTTTTCTTATACTCATAAATAAATAAGTTTTGAGGGCTTTTTCTATATGACACAGTAGTAATAAGCATTAATCGCATCTTAAACAATCGCGGGATTTGCGTGTCATATCAGATACAATTTAACGATGACGCCATTACGGCACGTAGCTTATTTCGAACCTTATTCGTATGAACCAGAATACACGGTGAGACATCTTCGTAGCTAATGACTATTATGCAATCATAATTAATTGATGCAATATTGCATAAAACTAGTAATCCATTAAGTAGTCAGTATATTTTAGTTATTGGGAATATACGGATAATTCAACCGTTAAATAATCAATCTCCGCTTGGTATGGTATTTGCATATAAATTAATTAATCACGAATAAGGGTGGAGTGATACATGGAGAATGCAAAATTAAGACGTTCGTTAACAGTATTTCCCTTAGTGCTATTTGGATTGGCTTATATGGCACCTACAACAGTTTTTTCAACTTATGGAGTTGTTGCGGAAATAACGAAAGGGATGGTGCCGGCTGCTTATATCATAGCTTTGGTAGGTATGTTGTTTACAGCCTATAGTTATGGTCAAATGGTCAAGGCCTACCCTGTTGCCGGTTCTGCTTATACATTTACTCAAAAGGCCCTTAATCCTCACCTTGGATTCTTAGTGGGATGGGTCATCCTATTGGACTATTTATTTTTGCCAATGATCAATGGATTATTGATCGCCATTTACTTAAACGCGTATTTTCCATCCGTTCCCTTTTCCGTCTGGTTAATTGCCTTTGTCATTTTAATCACCGCTGTAAATATAATTGGAGTGAAAATAGCAACAAAAATAAATCTATTATTAGTTGCCTTTCAATTCTTAATAATCGTTATATTTACATTCCTCTCGATTAAAGGGGTACTGAACGGAATGGGTTCAGGAACATTATTCATGAGTTCTCCATTCGTGAATGGCGATATACCGCTATCTTTAGTATTGGCAGGATCCTCCATTTTATGTTTATCTTTTTTAGGATTTGACGCTGTTACCACATTTTCGGAGGAGACCATTAATCCGAAAAAAATGATACCAAAGGCCATTTTCCTCGTCGCATTAATAGGAGGAGGTCTGTTTGTCGCCATCTCATACATCAGTCACCTTGTTTACCCGAATTTCCAAGCCTTTAAAGATCCAGATTCCGCTTCCTTGGAAATTGCCATGTACATCGGGGGTCATTTATTTCAATCTATTTTTCTAGCAGGATACATTACCGGGGGGCTGGCTTCCGGTTTATCAGCTCATGCAAGTGTTTCGCGGCTTTTGTATGCGATGGGGAGAGATGGAGTTCTTCCAAAGAAAATATTTGGTCATATTCATCCGAAATTTCAAACTCCGACATACAACATCATCTTGGTGGGTATTTTTGCTTTATCTGCTTTATTTGTTGATTTAGTGACAGCCTCATCCTTTATTAACTTTGGGGCGCTTGTTGCATTTACTTTTGTCAATCTTTCGGTTATCTCCCATTATTTTATTAGAGAAAAACAGCGAAAAGGAATTAATGCACTTAAATATCTAATACTTCCAATGATCGGTACGAGTTTCACAATTTGGTTATGGACCAGTCTTGATTCAAAGGCACTTTTACTCGGACTAGGATGGTTCGGAATTGGTGTCATCATGCTGCTTTCAAATACGAAAATGTTTAGTAAGCGGCCGCCAGAGCTTTCTATTGATAGTGCGATTGAAAAAGAAATTCAAGCATAAAAGCTTTATGCATCAAGGAGGATAATAATGGTAAATGCAGATATCATTCTTTCTGGTCAACATGTTTTTACTGGATTACAAGATGAACCTATACAGGCAGCTATCGCTATTAAAGATAATAAAATGATTAAAATCGGTTCTAAAGACGATATAATGTCATTCCTTGGAGATCAAACAAAGGTGTATGACTTCGAAGAAGGGCTGATCATTCCGGGATTTCATGATTTTCATATGCACATTATGATGGGAAGCATTTTACAGAAGGATAGTGCCAAATTATTTGATGCAGCTTCAGAAGAAGATGCAGCCAAAATAGTAGCTGAATTTGCAGAAACGAGACCAAATGATGAGTGGATATTCGGTGTTGGCTGGGATCATACCAATTGGAAGAATAAAGTGCTGCCGCATAGAACGACACTGGATAAATATATTTGTGATCGTCCCGTTTTATTATTCAATGCGGAAGTGCATTACGCATGGATCAATAGTAAAGCGATGGAAATGATCCAATTAACGAAGGATACCCCAAGTCCGGAATATGGGGAAATTGGAAAAGATGAAAATGGGGAACTGACAGGCCTTCTATTTGAACAGGCAATTGGGTATGCATCAGAACATGCATACAAATTACCGAAAGAAAAACGTGTAAGCCTATTCCAAGATTTTCTTAATGAAACAAAAAGGTTGGGAATCACATCCGTAAATGATTTATACGGAGCTAAAATTGCTCCGAATCCATTAGACGACCTTGAAATTTTTAAGGAATTTGAGAGAGAAGGGTTACTAACAACCAGAATTCACTTTTCGCCGGAGTTAAAAATGGATGTAGCTGCCGCCAAGGAATTACAAAAAAATTATCAGTCAGACAGGCTTACCTTTTCTGGATTAAAACAATTTATAGATGGTGTCGTGACTAGTCATACTGCTTTTTTATTGGATCATTACAAAGACCGTCCAGAAACAAAAGGCGGGACCACTTTTCCAGCTGAAACAATTAAACAATTAGTAAAAAAGGCAGATAAGGAAAAATTTCAAATTCGTTTCCATGCTATTGGTAACGGTGCTGTCCGCTTAGCATTGGATGCATTTGAAGAAGCGAGAAACTTAAATGGGGAAAGGGACGCCAGACATGTCATTGAACATGTGGAGGTATTGCATCCAGACGATGTTCATCGCTTTAAGGAATTAAATGTAATCGCCTCATTTCAACCTAAACATATTGAATTAATGGAAAGTGAGGCATATACGGCCAGAATCAGTGAAAAACAACAACCACTCTATTATCCTATCAAAACACTCATGGATACTGGTGCAAAAATTGCCTTTGGTACAGATTTTCCTGTAGTGCCCTTAAATCCAATGATGGGCATTTATCAGGCAATCACGAGAAAAGATTTAACCGGGAAGGCATGGCAAGAGTCGGAAGGAGTAACATTAGCAGAAGCGTTAAAGTATTACACGGCTACACCGGCATTCGGGTCTTTCAGAGAAAAGGAATTAGGCACATTGGAAGCGGGGAAGATAGCGGATATCGCAGTATTAAATAAAAATTTGTTTAGCATATCAACAGAGGAAATTCTTGAAACAGAAGTAAAGATGACGATCATGGATGGAAAGATCGTATATGAAAACCAGGTCGTCACAACCGTATAAGATAAAAAATGATAAAAGGTAGGTAGAGAGAAAATGTCAAAAGTGAAAGTTGGGCTTATTCAAATTCATTGCGGGGAATTCATAGCGGAAAATGTTCAAAAAACGATAGGGAAAATAAAAGAAACAGTAAATAAAGGCGCACAAATCGTTTGCTTGCAGGAATTATTTTCTTCGCAATATTTTCCGCAAACGGTTAGTGTGAAAAATTATGATTTAGCAGAAGATGTAGATAGCGGTACATTGGCCGCAATGGGTGAATTGGCTAAGGAATTGGCCATTGTCTTGATTGTCCCTTTTTACGAAAGAGCAGGTGCTGGTATTTATTTTAATAGTGCAGCTGTATTTGATGCTGATGGGGAATGTTTAGGGATTACAAGAAAAAATCATATTCCGGATGGTCCCCAGTATCATGAAAAATATTATTTCGTTCCAGGCAATACTGGATATCCTGTCTATGAAACGGCTTATGGAAAAATAGGAGTAGGGATTTGCTGGGATGAGTGGTATCCAGAAGTTGCCCGAATTTTGAGCTTACAAGGTGCAGAAATATTATTCTATCCTTCTGCTATTGGTTCAGAGCCAGATCATCCCGAGATATCAACAAGATCATCCTGGGAAAAGGCAATTTCCGCTCATGGCATTTCTAATGGTGTATTCGTTGCTGCGACAAATCGAGTGGGCCAGGAAAAGGACATGAATTTTTACGGCGGTTCATTCATTAGCGATACATTCGGGAATATTTTAGCTTCACTTGATGAGGAAGAAGGAATTATTGTCCAAGAAATTGATTTAAAAGAAATAGAAGAGACTAGAAAAATTCTGCAATTCTTTAGAGACCGTCGTGTCGATACATACGGTCCTATATTACAAAAAGAAATACTCCCGACCCCATCCCCTTCAAAAAAGGGAACAAACAAAGCGCTGTTTAGTTGATATGTAAGAAATAGCAGGCCGGAGTACCTGCTCAGACTGTAGGCAAACCTGATAATGATCGAGTTTGCCGAAATCAATTCATATTCCACTCTAGACACTCGTTTTCCGCGGGCGGTCCGGGAGCCTTCTAGGCACGGCGCCTGTGGAGTCTCCCTTGGAGAGGCTAAATTTTAGGCGAAGCTATTAGTGGCAGAACTAAATACACTGTGCTTGCAGCAGTTACAAATAATGACTGACTGCATTGCTTGGATAATCTATCGTTGAAATGATAAAAACCAATTTTCCTATATGGAGAGTTGGTTTTTTACGTTATTCATCGGTCGTTAATGTAACAGGCATTCTATTTCTTGCTTTATGATCGGAGCTGTCGCTAAGGCGGCTTTTTCTTATAAGACGGTTAGCTAAGAACAATATGGGAAATACTAAGAGAATGAAATTCTTACCGAATTTTCAGAAAAATACATTGACGGGAAAACAAGTTTGTTATATATTATTAATAAGTTTAATTTATTGTTATATAACAGAAGGGGGAATCTAGATGATGAACATTTATGACAAAGCTTATGAAAGTTATTTAAAGATTTGTGAAAGGTATGAAATCGAGTCGATAAACATTGACCATTTCATCAAAAATTTAACTAAAGATCAGTTGGATGAATACAGTAAATTAGCCGTTTAAACGAAAGGACGTGATTGCAAAGATGGACCTCCCGGTTGATGTAGATGTAGAAGCCAGTTAGAAACCCCACCAGTTGCTATGGGAACCAGGTGGGGTTTTGTCATATGTTTTAAGAGCTTATTTTTAATGGGATAACTCGGCATGTTGCACAGATGTTGGCAATTTATACGCGAGATGGCCCTCTTTATTTGTTGTTGATCACTTTAATAGCTCGCCCGAAGACAAAGATAACTATCAATATGTTCATCGTATCCATGGTCATGTTTGCGAAAGAACCTTCTTTTGTTCAAGGACGTGTATAGGGTAAAGCCGGTATGATTAATAGGTAGGTAGCTTGTAATTGCTGGTGTTTTATTAGTTCATCTGATCTTATAAAATCAAAGCAATAAAATATCATTTACTATTACATTACTAGTAAAAGAGAAAGGCTGTGTCATAAACTTTAAGGGGGAAGGGTGTAAAATTCAGAATTTTCTTGAAAGTGGTTTCTGCACATGTTAGAATTCATTTCAAGTAAGAATATTATAAATAAGATGATTTTGATTTTTTGTTGAAACTACGTTTCCTAATAAGCAACGAAAACCGAAAATGAAGGGACTAAAGAATCTATCTAGGAAATAAAGTCTATGGCGACGCCTTCTTGCCTAGTACCTTAAAACAAAAAATCAGTACATTGATTGTTATACCGTTCGACATAACTAATCATTCTTTTTATACAAAATTTTTTGGTTATAGAAAGGAACGGTGTTGCTTATTAGGAAACTGGAAGTGTTGATTAAACATCTTCAGTTTTAATATTCTTCAAATCTATTTATAAGGGGGGGAGAAAGATGATTTGAAGTGCTTCATTGGACGGGAAATAATAGGTAATAAAATTAGTTTACAGCACCGGTAAAAGTTATGGCGATGTATGTTAATGATTTATTTTGTGGAGTGGAAGAAATGTAAGCGCTTGTATAAAGGTTATCAGTTGGTAATGTACCGTATTTTTACTTTAACACCGTAACTAGTTTAGAAAAGGCACAACTTTACATGATGGAAATGAAATCATTCAGGAGGTTTTTGTTTAATGAACAAACAACTGCAGCTGAAAAAGAAATCTAAATGGAAAGTTCGTTATACTGTCTTATTCGTATTATGGTTATGTTGGCTGTTTTCTTTCCTGGACCGAATGGTAATCACTATTGCATTGCCATATATTGGTGAAGATCTTAATCTTACGGCAACAGCTCAAGGGTTACTGTTAAGTATTTTCTTTGCGGGGTATGCACTGTTCCAAATTCCGGGCGGGATGTTATCAGATAAATTTGGCTTTCGTCGTGTGATGAGCATTGCGATTGTTTGGTGGTCAATTTTCACATCATTGACTGGTTTTATTTTTTCTTATCCACTTATGTTACTTATTCGATTCGTTTTCGGTTTAGGTGAGGCATGTTTACCAGGTGCTGCTTATAAAGGAATAGCTAACTACTTTCCCAGTAAACAACGAGGAACAGCTACTGGAATTCAGTCAACAGTTAATACTTTAGGACCGGCTATTGCTGCTATTGCTGCTGCAGCAATTATTGGGGCATTTGGATGGCGTACCGTTTTTATCGTAATGGGTATTCCGGGCATTATACTCGGTCTGTATATCTGGTTTAAATTCAAAGATAATCCGAAAGATCATCCTAAAATGACGAAAGAAGAGCTTGCAGAATTAGAGGAAGACATTGAGAATGAAAAATCGAATGAAGAAAAAAACTCAGGAGTTTCCTTTAAGGAACTATTTAAAAAACCGATTTTATGGCAAATGGCGTTCATTTGGTTCTTCTTTGATATTACTTTCTGGGGCTTCACTTCTTGGCTTCCATCTTATCTGATAAATGTTAGGGGGCTTTCTTTAATGGATACTGGCATTTTCAGTGCCTTACCGTATTTAGTAGGTACAGTCTCCATTATTCTTGGTGGGTATTTGTCAGATAAAGTAAAAGGAAAGAGGAAATGGGTGTTTATCCCTAATGCTGTAATTAGTGGGCTGGCATTATTATTAATGCTTCAATCTACTTCCACTGCAGTGGTCATTACGTATCAATGTGTTGCTGCATTCTTCATGTTCTTAGCTCAAGGAGCATTCTGGGGACTGGTTGTTGACACGCTTCCTGCGAAAATAATGGCTGCAGGTTCATCTACTGTTAACTGTTTCGGATCGATTGCAGGATTTATCTCCCCGTTATTAATGGGTTATATGATTGAAAGCAGCGGTGGTTCTTACAATTCAACTTTCATATTAATGATTGCAGCCATCATTGTAGCAGCAATTATTGCCCTTACGATTGGCAATAATACCGAAAAAGAAAATTCATTAAAGTCAGGAACAATAGTGGAAGCCTAATTTGAATTGCTAATTTAGTAAGTAAATGGATTCATTTATCTTTGTTGAGAATGTTTTTTTACGTGGTAATAGCATTATATTTAGAAAACCCTTGTTGAAAAGAGGCTGTCAGATGCCGAATCCTGTACATTGAAATACAGACGCTTTTTTTCAGATAGTGGGTAAGAAAGAGGGGGAAATGTTGGATTTTCAGAAAAGTATTTAAAATTAAAAGGGAACATTGTTGCTTATTAGGTAACTTAAAGGGCGTGAATGAACGAAATAAGTTAAATCATCTTTAAGGGAGTTTGAATGAATGAAAGTAAATATAAAACCAAACAATGTTAGTTCATTAACAAAGCTACTTGCAGTAGCTACGCAAAATCAATTTGCTGTCGGTTCGTTTACCCCTAGAGCTACAAAGATGGTAGCTCCTATACTTAGAGCGGCCCAAGAAAAGAAATCTGCGGTTATTGTTCAAACTTCTGAGAGGGAGCAGGAACGATATGGAATTAATTTAGCGGAATTTAGCCGAGAGTTTTATCGTGTGATCCAAGAGGAGAATATTACGATCCCTGCTGTGTTACATTTAGACCATACGAAGGATTTCAATGTAATTGCAGAAGCCATCGAAGTTGGTTTTACATCCGTTATGATTGATGCATCAGAGCAACCATTCAATAAAAATATTGAGATAACAAAAAAGGTTGTTGAGTATGCACATTCAAAAGGCGTAACTGTAGAAGCTGAATTAGGCAAGATAGGGACAACCGACTTTATTGAAACCGACGTTGATGAAGAGCTATTTACAGAGCCTGAAGAAGCAAAACAGTTTGTTGAAGAGACCTGTATTGATGCATTAGCGATTTCTATCGGAACTTCACATGGGGTTTATCTCGTTAAAGATCCAAAAATTGATATTGATCGTTTAATGGAAATTCGTGCATTAACATCTGTACCTTTAGTGTTACATGGCGGTTCAGGCACTCCTTCAGAGATGATAAAGAATGCAATTCAAATTCCTAATGGTGGAATTAGTAAAGTGAATATTGCAACAGATTTAGAACATATGATGATAAAAACTCTTAATCGAGAAATTCATGTTACAGAAAAAGAGTGGTCGGAACTACCGACTGAAACATTGACTTTAGTCCAAAACGCAGTTCAGAACGTAGTAAAAGAAAAAATTGAAAACTTTTTAATAAGTAGTGATAGTGCTTCTTACTATGATTAAGGAGTAATATGATACGAACCTTTGAACAGTACCCCATATATTAGATACATGCATAAACCCTTTAACCACATAATTTATGGCTATACTACTTATCGTTGAAGATAACTTTTTTTAGAAGAATTGCTAAGGTAATAGGAGGAAAAATAATATGTCTATAGAAAGATCAAGTATAGTAACATTTGCTGGAAATCCAGTTACGTTGATTGGGAGTGAAATTCGTGTTGGGGATAAAGCGCCAAATTTTGAAGTGTTAGCAAACGATCTCTCAAAAGTTACACTTGAAGATTCAAAAGGGAAAGTCCGCCTTATCTCATGTGTTCCCTCTCTTGATACAGGAGTATGCGACGCACAAACGCGGCAATTTAACCAATCAGCTAGCAATCTAGGAAATGATGTAGAAGTGTTAACAATTAGTGTAGATCTTCCATTTGCACAAAAAAGATGGTGTGGAGCAGCAGGAATAGAAGAAGTCCAAACCCTTTCAGATCATTTTAAGATGTCATTTGGAACAGCTTATGGCACATATATAAAGGAACATCGTTTAGAATGCCGTGCAGTATTCGTTGTGGATGAAAATGATATCGTACAGTATGTTGAATACGTTCCGGAAATTACGGAACATCCGAACTATGAAGCAGCTATAAAAGCAATTAAATCATTTATAAAAGTTAAAAAGTGATATAAGTAAGGAATATACACCATGTTTAAAGATTCTAAGAAGTAAAATGTTACTGCATTAAAATCTTTTTTCTCAGTAGATAGGCTGCCTTTCAAAAGGTCAGCCTCTTCTCCTATATGGTTATTAATAATGGGGTGGTGAGGTGCAAAAGTTGTTATTACCTTAAAGGAATAGTCTTAAGTAGAAAAATTGCATCCTGCTATAATAGTATTTATTTTATGTAAATAAGGAGATAAAGATATTCTGAATTTTGAATTTTTTGTTGAAAAACTAAATTAGTGGTGATAGTATAAAAAATGTGAAATATAGAATAAAATGTTATATTTTACTCACTTATTGAAACGATGTTGCTTATTGAGGGACAGGAAGGGCGGCTAGATCTTTTGAGATTTGGCAATGTTCTTTGAAAACAGACAGATTGAAGCAACTTAAACAACTTAATTTAAATGATCAATCATATAAAATTTAGTACAATAATCCAGTTCAAATTTTTTTACCCAGTATTGTATACAATACTGCATTCAATTTTGAATTCTTCATTGAGGGGAGGTATAAAGTGTGAATAGTTTAGAAATGGATATCTATAAAAAAATCAAGCAAGCTATTATCCAGCAAAAGCTTCGGCCAAATATGCAACTCATAGAAAAGGATCTTGCTGAATCGTTTGGCGTAAGCCGTACCCCTGTTCGAAATGTTCTGCGCAGATTGGAATATGAAAAATTAGTGAAAATTAAAGAGCATAAAGGTACCTTTGTCTCCTGTTCAACAATTGAAGAAGCAAAAGAAGTATTTGAAATGAGGAGAATCTTAGAAGGGGAAGCAGTGCGAAGAGCATGCAGACTCTATAATGAGGAACAATTAAAAGAACTAGAGACTCTGGTAGAAGAAGAACGACATATTTATGGTAGTCTGGATTTTTATGAATCTTTAAAAGTCTCTGGGGATTTTCATTTGAAAATAGCTGAAATCGCAGGGAATTCGTATTTTTATCAATATCTGGAAGATTTAATTTCCCTAACTTATGTGATTATAGCAATCTATGGAAGAGGTAAAATGGAAACATGTGGTTCTCACGATCATTTGCAAATTTTTAATGCCATTAAGCAAAGGGACGGTGATCTTGCAGAACGCTTATCTCTCATTCATCTTAGTGAAATTGAGTCGAATCTTCATTTTAATGAGGAATTACAGATTTCTTCTTCCTTGTCAGATATATTTCTTTAATTGTAATTTGATATACAGTTAATGAAAGCGCTTACCATTAGGGTTTTTAAGGAGGTGATACAGCCCTTCGAAAGCATTTTCAGATTTAAAGTGTTGTCATGTGGTTTTTTTTTGTAAATTTAAAGAAACGACGTTGCTTAATACGCGACAATACATCGAGTGATGGAAAATAGTACTTTTAACAAAACAAATTCGCATTTTAATTCCTGTGAATGATGAACGGAAAAGACCACTTAGAAGGAAGTTTGTAACATATCATAGCCTTGGCAAACATCTAAGACCTAACTTGTTAACCAATGCATTAAAATGCGGCAAACAATAAAAAAGGGGTTGGATGTATCATGTCTACAAATTTAGAAAGTTACGTTCCACAAGAAAAGCAGATCCAACATGATACGGGTGTGGATGAATCACTTAATCCGAAAACCGAGGAAGGTAGGACGGTAAGTCCGGTAGACTATATTTTCATGTGGGTTGGTGACGGTGTTAATCTAGGTAATATGACGCTTGGAGCCAGTATGATTGTAGCGGGAATCGCTACGTTAAACATCTTTCAGACATTTGCCGCAGCTATCATGGCAATTGGTATCATTTCAACTGTTTTTGCTTTAAATGATAGGCTCGGATACAGAACGGGTATCCCATATGTTGTACAGCTTAGAATGTCCTTTGGCCTGAAAGGTTCCGTAATATCATCACTGATGCGCGGTATTCCCGCCATCGTTTGGTACGGTTTTCAAAGTTGGATTGGCGGTACTGCCTTAAATGAAATTGCGAAGATTATGACGGGTGGAGCCTTTGATAATGTTGCCATTTGCTTTGTCGTGCTGCAGTTAGTGCAAATTGGACTTTCGCTGTATGGATTCCATGCCATTAAATGGGTGGAAACGCTTGCGTCTATTGTTATTGTACTTGCGCTTCTCTATGTATTTGGCGTTCTACTAACCTCCTATAGCGATGTTATTGTAGAAAAATGGGTTCATGCAGAAGGATCATGGGGCTTACCTTTCTTTGCATTGATCATGATGTTTATGGGGAATTATGCGGCTATCTTTTTAAGTGCAGCGGACTATTCAAGAGAGCTAAAAACCGGTATTAGCGACAAAAAGCGCGGGTTTTTGTACTTTCTTCCTATTTTAACAGCATACGGCTTGACACTTACAATCGGTGGAATGCTTGCTTCCGCAACCGGCATCAACAATCCTGTAAAAGCATTTGCGGTCGTGGTGGATAACTCGTATATTACCCTCTTTGTATCCGCATTTATTGTTTTGGGTGCGGTGGCAGTAAACATGGTTGCCAATATCATTCCGCCAACCTATGTTATTACATTGCTTACAAAAATGAAATATAAACCTGCAGTTACCATAACCGGACTGCTTGCATTTTGTTCATTCCCTTGGGTTCTTGTGCAGGATTCTTCGGCAAAGGGTCTTGGAATCTTCATTCTTATATATTCGGCATTTTTAGGACCGATTGTTTCTATATTATTAGTCGAATATTATATATTAAGAAAGCAGAAGGTGAATGTTGCAGATTTGTATAAGGAAGACGGTCCATTTGCCGGGTATAATCCAGCAGCGGTGCTTGCATTGCTAATCGGCGCCGGTGCAGCCTGTTTGAAAGTGGAGCTGGCATGGATTATCGGCGTTGTTGTGGGAGGCAGTGCATATTTGCTTTTGATGAAATTTGCATTTAAAGATTCAAAATTCAAAAAGGGTACAATTTTTGAAAAGTAGACTTGTATTTCTATGTTTCCGGGGGCTATTCTCTCTGTCTATTTATAATGGATTGATGCAATCTGAGGAGGAAATGAACAAGGCAATTGAACAATGTTAATATACTGAAAATTGCAAAAAAAGGGGTTAGGAGAATGAAGTTTGATTTAGTTATAAAGAACGGAAATGTAGTAATTGAAAATACAGTGGAACAACTAGATATCGGTATACTTCATGGTAAGATTGCAGAAATTTCAAAAGAAATAACCGGAGAATCTGCTGAAATCATAGATGCTGCTCATCAATATGTCATGCCTGGGATGATAGATGCCCATGTCCATATTTGCGAGCCAGGCAGAACGGAGTGGGAAGGGTTTGTAACAGGAACTCAAGCACTGGCTGCAGGAGGAACAACATCATTTGTAGATATGCCATTAAACGCTTTGCCGGCAACGACTACAAAGAGTTCACTGCATTTAAAATTAAGATCTGCTGAAAATAAGGCGTATGTTGATTATGCTTTGTATGGTGGATTAGTTCCTGATAATCTCCAAGATTTAGAGGACCTTTCTAACGAAGGCGTTGTGGCTTTCAAATGTTTTATGGCAACATGTGGCAGTGAGGAAATTGGAGATTTTAAAAATGTTGATGATTTTACTCTATATCAAGGTATGAAAAAACTATCGGAATTGGGGCATATTTTATCTATACATGCTGAGAATGCAGAGCTTACCGATAAACTGGCAATTGAAAAGAAAAAACAAGGGAAGACAACAGCAAGGGATTATGTAGAGTCCCGCCCCATTTTTACTGAGGTTGATGCTGTAAAACGTGCTTTGTTATTGGGTAAAGAGACTGGATGCAAATTGCATTTTGTTCATATTAGCAGTGAAGAGGCTGTGGAAGAAATCCTTAAAGCACGTAAACTAGGCCAAGAGGTTACGATAGAATCGTGTCCTCACTATTTCACGTTGGATATGGAAACCTTTGAAAGGATAGGACCTGTTGCGAAATGCGCCCCGCCGCTTCGTACTAAAACAGAACAAGATAAATTATGGGAAGCTCTTAAGGAAGGGAAAATTGATATCCTGGCCTCAGACCATTCCCCATGTCCTCCAGAAATGAAGCAGAGCAACACGAATAATATGTTTGATGTGTGGGGAGGGATTAGTGGCTGCCAAAATAATGTTGATTTAATGTTTGACGAGGCTGTTAAGAAACGTGGTGTTTCTGTATGTGATTTTTCAAAGATGATTGCGACTAAACCTGCAGAAATATTTAACTTAAGAAATAAAGGAAGCATTAAAGTTTCCTATGACGCTGATATCATTCTTCTTGATCCAAATAAATCATACACCATTCAGCCAGAAGATTTGTATTACCGTCATCAACAAAGCCCTTATGTTGGAAGAAAGATTAACTGTCGAGTGACGAAAACGTTTGTAAGAGGACAACTAGTATTTGATTTTGAGAAAGGGATTGTAAGTCATCCAATTGGGAAGTTCATTTCGGCAAAAAATAGTTTCGTACAAGCATAAAGTTATGTAAAGAAGGTTGACCCAAAAGGGCACTTTAGTTGCCCTTAATGGCGTCATACCTTCTTTTTTGGTTTATTTTTTGACTGGTATTATGTCTGGGTATTGCTCTTGTGGTAAGATAAAGAAACAGGATCAGTAATATAGGATTTAATCGGAGGTTAATATAAATGGTTAAGTCAGTAGATAGGGCATTAACAATTATTTCATTAGTGAGCAAGCGTAAAGAAGGGATTGGGGTTACTGAGCTGGCCTCCAACCTAGATTTAAATAAAAGCTCTATATTCAGACTATTAAGTACTCTTGTAGATCATGGATTCATCGAACAAAATCCTGAAACTAAAAAATATAGATTAGGCTATAAATATTTAGAATTAAGTTCGATGCTGCTTGAATCTATTGACTTGAGAACTCAAGCTAAACCATTTCTGGAAGAGTTAGAATCACATATTAATGAAGTGATCCACTTGACCGTATATGATCAAGGAGAGGTAGTCTATATTGAAAAACTTGAGGGAAGTGAAACCCTTAGAACACATTCACAAGTAGGGAGACGTGCCCCAATGCATTGTACGGCAGTTGGGAAGGTAATCTTGGCCCATCTGCCATTAAATGAGATCGTAGATATAATTGACAAGCATGGTTTACCAAAACATACTGAACAAACGATTACCGATAAAGAATCCTTTTTTAAAGAATTGGGAAAAATAAGGAATGAAGGTATTGGTAGGGAAATTGAAGAAAATGAACAAGGAATCACCTGTATTGCAGCGCCAATTTTTGATAATCGTAAGAAAATTACAGCTGCTGTTAGTATATCAGGACCAAGCATCAGAATGACTGAAGAAAGATTAACTGAAATTAAACCAATTATAATGGATATTGGTAAAAAGATTTCCAAGAGGCTTGGTTACACGGATAATTAAATAATGTGAAAAAGAATTGGTATAATGCCAATTCTTTTTTTGTGAACAAAAGGGGTTCGGGATTTTTCCTTCCTTATCAAATTTATCAGGTGGAAAAGGCTTCTTTCCATGGTTTGTCCAATCCTTGATTTAATTCATTTGAAGGCATCCTACCTCTTAATACAAACCTTTCACCAAGTCATAAATGAAAGTGAAATCAATGGCAGCCTCCATTTTACGACTAATGGTTCGGTGGCACCAGTTGATCTAAATAATCATTTCAAGTTGATCTCGCTGAATGGAATCATGTTTCGAAAGCATCCTCATCACCTCAAGTATTAAGTACTTCTATTTTAAAACAAATATGACTCTAGGCAAAAGTGTTCTATCTAAAAGGTAAGACAAAGTTGATTGGAGCGGGTGTTCGAGACTCCTGCTTAGAAAAGCGCGTCTAGGGGGAGACCCCGCAGGCGAAAGCCGAGGGCCGACCGCCCGCGGAAAGCGAGTGCCCGGAGAGGAGAACGTTCAAATTGTCTACAGTCTGAAAGAATGTATAAGACCAATTCTTTTTTTGTGGAAGTTTATTGAATCAAGTTTATCTTTGAATAGGAACTTTGGTGTTTTGTCCTACGAAAATTTTTATAAAAAATTTAATGGTAAAATACTTGAAATATTCAAAAAACGGTGATAATATCAAAATAAGAAACAAGGTTAGTTAATAAGCAACAAATTACTTATTTTTATTTTTTTAATCATTTAATGAAACGACGTTGCTTATTGTGCGACTAAAAGGAGGAGTAAATAGTGGATTTTTCTAAAGAGAAAGGCGAATTTTATAATAATCTAACGAAAACGATTCGCCGGCACATAGTTAAAATGACGAACCATGCTGGAAGTGGTCATCCTGGTGGTTCTTTATCGGCAACTGAATTAATGTCCGTCCTATTTTTTGAACACATGAATGTTGATCCTGACAACCCAGATTGGCAAGACCGAGATTGTTTCTTCTTATCTAAGGGGCATTGTACACCTGTATTTTATTCAGTATTAGCTGAAAAAGGTTTCTTCCCGGTTGAAGAATTAATGACATTCAGGGATGTTGACGGTAGGTTACATGGACATCCATGTGGAGAGCATATTCCAGGTGTAGACATATCTTCAGGATCACTTGGTCAAGGATTGTCAGTAGCTAATGGTGTTGGATTAATTGCAAAACTGGATGGCAGCAATAGAAGATCCTATTGCATGATAGGTGATGGAGAATTACAAGAAGGTCAAGTTTGGGAAGCGGCAATGACAACTGCACATTACAATCTTGATAACGTTTGTGCGATTATCGACTGGAACAAAATTCAACTTGATGATTTTGTTGAAAATGTAAAAGGTGTAAAAAATCTTGGTGATAAATTTAGAGCTTTCGGTTGGCACGTTGTTGAAATAGATGGTCATGATATTCATGCAGTTAATGAAGCGTATAAAGAAGCTAAACGCACTAAAGGCAGACCTACTGCAATTCTAGCTCATACGGTTAAAGGCAAGGGAGTTTCATTTATGGAAGATACCCATGAATGGCATGGAATGGCTCCGAATGATGAGCAATTAGAAATCGCTTTAAAGGAGTTGGCTTAAGATGGCAAATCAAGAAGCACCACGTAAAGGTTTTGCTGATGCACTAATTAGACTTGGAGAAAAACATGACAATTTAGTGGTACTTGACGCGGACTGCGCAAAATCGAATATGACAAATCTATATAAAAATAGATTTCCAGAACGCTTTTTCAACATCGGTATTTCTGAATGTGATTTAGTAGGTACCGCAGCCGGTATGGCAGTGGCGGGTAAAGTACCATTTGCCAATGCTTATGCAAACTTCCTTACTGGGCGCGCATTTGATCAAATGAGAATTTCGGTATGTTATTCAAATAACAATGTGAAAATTGTCGGTCATAACGCTGGTACATCAGCTGCTCAAGAAGGTGCAACACATTTACCGCTTGAAGATATTTCTTTAATGCGCTCACTTCCACGTATGACGGTAATTGTTCCAGCTGATGCGGTTGAAATGGAAAAAGCAGTAGAAGCTGCTTATTACCATGAAGGACCAATTTATCTCCGTGTTGGCAAATTACCAGTACCGATCGTTACCAAAAAAGAAGAACCATTCAAAATAGGCAAAGCAATTAAATATCGTGAAGGATCAGATATAACAATCATCAGTACTGGGATAATGCTTGATGAATCACTAAAAGCAGCAGGTGAATTGGAAAAGCAAGGTGTAAGCGCCGAACTTTTACACATCCATACAATTAAACCTATTGATAAAGAAGCCATTATTGTATCTGCTGCGAAAACAAAACATGTCATCACAGTTGAAGAGCATTCAATTATAGGTGGATTAGGTAGTGCTGTTGCTGAAGTATTATCGGAAAACCAACCAGCTAAATTAAGAAGAATCGGTACAAATGACCGTTTTGGGGTTTCTGGAAAAATGGATGAATTACTTGATTTATTTGAATTAAGAGCACACCGTATTATTTCTACTGCAAATGAATTATTAGGGCATAGAGTAACTAGCTAATCACATTTTTAGATAATGAAAGGGGGAGGGTTTTTGTCAAACGCAACCCAATATCTAAGTTTAAAGGATACTTTAGACCTCTTCTCTAAATCGGATGACAGCCTTCGTGCTGAAATCAAAGCTCATTTAAATCAAACAAAACATAAGTTTATCGTTTTAGATGATGATCCAACCGGTGTCCAAACGGTACATGATATTTTTGTCATCACGGACTGGGGAAAAGACTGGATTAAAAAAGGATTATCTGATGAGAGAAGTGTACTTTATATTTTAACAAACACAAGAAGTTATAATGCAGAAAAGACGGAAAACATCAATAGGGAGATTGTCCAAAACATTGTTGACGTTACTAAGGAAATGGGAATCAATTATTCAATTATCAGTAGAAGTGACTCAACATTAAGAGGGCATTATCCACTTGAAATTAATGTGCTCCAAGATGAATTATTAAAAACTGCTGATGTACAAATTTCAGGTCATTTAATCATTCCGGCTTTTTTTGAAGCACACCGTTACACCATAGATAATATTCATTATTTAGGTGTGGACGGCCAGCTTGTCCCAGTAAATGAAACAGAATTTGCGAATGATTCCGTATTCGGTTTCAAAACCGCTAATTTGCCAAAATGGATTGAAGAAAAGACAGATGGAAGCGTAGCTTCAGAATCAGCATTGATCATTTCACTGGAAGATATTCACAATGGTGGCATTGATAGAGTTTATGAGATATTACTATCTGCTAACAATAATGCTCCTATTATAGTAAATGCTAAATCTTATTATGAATTGGACATCGTATCATTAGCTGTCCTTAAAGCAATTGATTCTGGCAAGCAATTCTTGTTTAGAACTGCAGCATCTATTGTAAAATCGATTGCGGGAATTCAGGATCGTCCATATTTATCAGCTAATGAGATTGTTTCAAATGATGAAAGCCAAAACAATGGTGGCTTTATTATAGTAGGTTCTCACACGAATAAAACTACGGAACAAATTAAGGAACTAATGAGTAAATACCCGATTGAACAAATCGAAATGAGTGTTGTGAAAGTTCTAAATAAAGAAACAAGAATTGAAGAGCTAACACGAGTATGTCAATTAGTAGATCAAAATATTTCTTCTAATCGCGATACGCTTGTATATACGAGTAGAGATTTAATTAGTGCGGAAGATAAGGAAGAAAACTTAAAGATTAGTCAAACTGTTTCAAGTTCTTTAGTTAAAGTTATTCGCTCACTAAAAGTAAAGCCGAAATTCATCATCGCAAAAGGTGGTATAACTTCGAGTGATGTGGCAACTGACGGCTTAGATATTAAATATGCAAAAATTTTAGGGCAAGCGATCGCCGGTGTTCCAGTATGGTTAACCGGAAGTGAAGCTAAGTTCAAAGATACACCTTATATCGTATTTCCGGGCAACGTTGGGGATAAAGATTCAATTGCTCAAATCTTTGAAAATATAAAAAAGGATCAAAAGGGAGAGATATAAATGGCTAAACAAAAAATGACAGCTGCTGAGTTAATTGCCTTGTATTTAGAAAAAAGAGGGGTGAAACATGTTTATGGTGTACCGGGAGCTGCGATTTTACCATTCTATGATGCAGTAAAAGAATTAACTAAAATTGAATCATATATTGTTCGTCACGAACAAACGGGTGCTTTCATGGCTGATGGATATTCAAGAGCAACTGGTGAAGTAGGCGTATGTGCTGCCACATCAGGTCCTGGCGGAACTAACTTCTTAACTGGCCTTTACGGTGCATGGATGGATTCCATTCCAATGATAGCCATTACCGGTCAACAAAAAAATAGTTTAATTGGAACCATGCAATTCCAAGAAGCGCCTATCGTTGAAATGGCAAAGCCTGTAACGAAAGCTGCATACCGTTTAACTGACGGTTCGAAAGCTGCTGAATTTATCCATGAAGCATGGGTAACAGCTACTACTGGCAGAAAGGGTCCAGTTCTTCTTGATTTACCAGTTGATCAACAAAAAGTTGAAATAGAAGTCGACTTAGATGCGCTTATCGGTTCTACTCCAGTCGATAACTTACCACAAGCTTCTGACGCTGATATAGAGAAAACATTGGAATTATTAAAAGATGCTAAAAGACCGGTCTTACTATCTGGTGGAGGGGTCAACATTGCGAACGCTACCATTGAATTGAAAGCGTTAGCTGAAGAACTGCAAATCCCTGTAGTAACTTCTGGCATGGGGATGGATACCTTCCCTAACGATCACCCTTTATTCGCTGGACGTATGGGAACGATGCTTGATACTCCATTCGGTAACAAAACAATTGTTGAAGCTGACTTAGTAATCAACCTTGCCGGACGTTTCGCTGATCGTTCAACTGGTAATGTTTCTGTATTCACACAAAACGGTAAGAAAATCATCCACGTAAATCTTGATAATAAGGAAATTGGTAAAGTTGTACCAACGATTTTAGGTATCGTTTCTGATGTTAAAACATTCATGGTTAAACTTGCAGAAGCCCATAAAGCACTTGGTGCTCAAGTAGCTGCAACTGCCGAAGTAGGTACTAGAGTCAACTTAACTGAAGAGCGTAAGAAATGGGCACGAAAAACGGATTACACAACACTTCCAATCAGACAAGAGCGTGCATTGCGAGAACTTCGTGAATTCTTAGATCGAGATGCCTTCGTATCACATGACTGCGGTATCAGCCAAATCTGGTCTTCTCAATTATTTGAAACGTATGTACCAAGAACTTACTTATTAACTGGTGGTGCAGGGACAATGGGTTGGGGCCTTGGTGCAGCAATGGCAGCGAAACTTGCATTTCCTGAAAGACAAAGTGTAAACATCCTTGGTGATGGAAGCTTGGGGATGTCATTACAAGATATTGCTACAGCTGCAAAGCATGATATTCCGGTCATTATTTTCTGTATGAATAACTCATTAATGGGATTAATTCGTCAACAACAAAACTGGTTCTATAATGGACGTCAAATTTCTACGGACTTAATTTACAAAAATGAATTATGTGATAATGAAGAGCGCGGAATCGACTTTGTTAAAACGGCTGAAGGTATGGGTGTTCGTGGTGAGCTTGTTACACATTATGATGATATCAAACCAGCTCTGCAACGTGCAGTTGACTCAGGTAAACCATATTTAATCGAAGTTATAGTTGATCCAGATCCTAAGAACGCATGCGAATTCTCTAATAACGGTGCACTTAACGGCTTCAAATACTCAGAAAAGATTGATTATTCTAAATAATCATCACTCTTGATGGAAGTGTTCTTTGAAGCAATGGGATATAACCTATTGCTTCAAAAAACATATTAGTAATGAAAAGCAGTCTTGACTGTACTTAAATAATGGGTTCATTAAAGGAGGGAAGCCGAAAAATCGGCGAAACAATGTCAGCAAATCTTCATAATTCTATGAAAGTCGGAATTGTTCACTTCATGGCTTATCCGGAAACAATGGGTGGAGATGGCCCAGCTGTTGAAACAATTAAGAAAATTGTACAAGATGATTTTTTCTCTGGAATTGAAATTACATCTATTAACAATCCTGAAGAACGTAAAGAGGCTGCTCAAATTTTACAATCCGGTGGAATGAATGTAGGATTTGGTGCACAACCGATTCTATTAAGAAACAAAGGAAACCTTAATTCTTTTGATGAAGCTGAGCGTAGAAGGGCTATCGATTTAGTAAAAGGCGGAATTGACCAGGCTTACGAAGTAAATGCTGCTAAACTTGGTTTCTTAAGTGGGGCTAAACCAGATATTCAACAAGATGTTGCCTTACAATTACTAACGAATTCTATCAAAGAATTATGCGATTATGCAAAATCTAAAGGTGATTTAGTACTCTCACTTGAAACATTTGATGATGAGACTGATAAGAAATGTTTAATCGGTTCGAATAAACTTGCTGTTGAAGTTGCAAAAGAAGTTCGTAAAGTAGATCCCACTTTCGGTTTAATGCTTGATTTAAGTCATTTACCAATGCAGCGTGAAACGTCTCATGATGCATTAACGTTAGCTCGTGATTATATTAATCATGCCCATATCGGAAATTGCTATATTAAAGATACTTCTGATCCTGCTTACGGCGATCAGCATCCGCGTTTCGGATATCCAGGAAGTGAAGTTGATGTTCCTGAATTAGCGGAGTATTTACGATCTCTATTAGAAATTGGTTACATCGGTGAAGGTATAAAGAATATAGTCGCTTTTGAAGTAAAACCTGTCGGTACAGAATCATCTGATATTGTAATTGCACAGTCAAAACGTACTCTCGTTGATGCATGGTCATTATTACATTCAAAAAAAGGGCGTTTAGTTAGTTAGCCTATATATATGTACGATATGTATTAAACGGTGACAAGTGCCTTTGCTTGTCACCGTTTAATCTAACTTTAATTAGCTTATCATGCAGAATTCCTATTGAGCAAAGACTAAATAAAGTGTTAATATGACTTTGCATATTAAGTAACTGGATTTAAATAACAAAAATTTTACTTAGAGATTAAATTGGCAGGGAAGTGATCGATTGGTTAAACTTCAGAAGGATGTTGATGCTATAAGAATCAACACTAGAACCGAAGAACTTGCTGCTTGTTCATCCACAACTGTTGGTGTCACTAGACTACCTTTCACAGTGGAAAGTTTAAAAGCAGAAAGTCTAGTTGAAGAGTGGATGAAAGCAGCTGGGATGACGGTAAGAAAAGATGCTCTTAATAATATAATCGGACGTTATGAAGGGAAAGATCCTACAGCTCCAGTTTTAATGATTGGTTCACATTTAGATAGCGTGATTGAAGCAGGTAAATATGATGGGATTCTAGGAGTTATAACTGGAATAGAAGTTGTTCAAACTCTTAAGGATAATGGCATTATATTATGCAATCCAATCGAAGTGGTAGGTTTTTGTGATGAGGAAGGAGTAAGGTTTCACTCAACTTTCCTTGGTAGTAAAGCGATTGCAGGAACTTTTACTGCTGAAGATTTAGAAAGAGCAGATGAACAAGGAATAACAATTGCTGAAGCGTTAAAAGGAATTGGTATTGCTGACCCATATGCTTATAAAGACGCTAGTCGTACTCCAGAAGAACTTCTCGCTTATTTGGAACTTCATATCGAACAGGGGCCTGTGCTTGAGAAGGAGAATGAACCTGTCGGCATAGTTCGTGGGATTGCTGGTGCTACAAGATTTTATTTTGAAATTATCGGGAAACCTGGACATGCAGGGACAGTTCCTGTTGCCCTTAGACAAGATGCGCTTTTAGGAGCTAGTGATCTCATTTCCTACATTGAGAACATCGCTATCCAAAATGAACCATTAGTGGCGACCATCGGAAAACTTACTGTAAGTCCGGGTGCTAGTAATGTAATACCTGGCCTTGTAACAGGAACGCTGGATATCCGTGATTTAAATGTGGAGCGTAAGAAAAAAGCTATTGATGCCATATTAACTGAAGGTGAAAGAGTAGCAAAAGCTAGAGGACTCCAAATTCATTTTGAACAGGTCATGGAAGCTGATCCTGTATACTGTGATGTACAATTGATTAAAGTAATCGAGGAGTCCATTAGCGAATTGGATGGCAGTCCTATCAGTCTTGTAAGCGGTGCTGGTCACGATGCAATGGCTATGGCGGAGGTAACGAATGTTGCAATGATTTTCGTTCGTTGTAAAGATGGTCTCAGTCATCACCCAGATGAATTCGTGACTGTAGAAGATATGGGTGCAGGAGCTAGAGTCCTTTACTCTACAGTGATTAAGATAGCCACAAAACAATATTGAGGAACTTATAAGTTTTAGCTATCAACTAAAAGAGAACTTACAAAAAAACTCGTGATCCGACTGTATCGGAACACGAGTTTTTTCAAAATGAATACATTTCAATTATAGGACAAAGATCCTTCATTCGATGAAACAGTCATGCGTATCGACAATGATCCAATGTAATTTAAAAAAGCCACTGAAATTCCTGAATTCCTTAATCCAAGACACTTCCAGAAAATAAAGTCGAGATTTACTCTTTATATTGATCTCTGTCTGCGTGGAGCAGTTTACCTTCAGTCAATATCTGCTTTAGTAGTGATTACAATAACTTATTAATCACTATTACCCCTGAAAATTGAACTCATGAGTAAAGCTATACGTAAATGAAGTGAGTTTTTTGCATCATGAACGGAATAATTCAACATGTCCTCACATTTGGCAATTCGGTATTTAACGGTATTACGGTGAACAAACAGTTTCCTGGATGTAATAGCAAGTTCACAATTATTATCCAAATATACCAATAAGGTATTAACTAAGTCTTTTTCATCTTTATTTTTCGGGTAGGATAAAGAACGTAAAGTATTTTCATAAAATTTTTTTAAATCTTTTTCGGGAATTAACCGAATCAGTTCGATTAATTGCTTGGTCTCGTAAAAGTTGATAAATTTATTTTGAAACAGTTCAGCCCCATTTGTCCATGCTTCCACTGCCTCTTCGTATGTAAGGTGGATATAGGTAAGGTCATTAGAAAAGTTACCAACTCCAAACGACAACGAAATTTTTAGATTTGAATAAGCCTCATTCTGGAACTCCTTCAGCCTTTCTTCTATTATGCTTTTAATCGAATCATTAATATTCAGAGGAGCTTGCATCAAAATTACAAAATATCCATCTTTCATAAAAACGATGTTGTTAGTATCTATTTTTAAAAATGATTTATGTAAAAATTTATATAAATAGTCGTATAATCTATTCATTATGTCTGCACTTTTTTGTAAAGCGTTTTGTTTATCATCATCAATCTTACATACAATGCATACGTATTTCATATTGTCGATTAAGCCATGCTGTTTTCCCCTATGAATAATTTCTTGTTTGTTAGAAATCTTTCCATCAACAAGGGAAGCAAAAAAGTTATTTTCTAACAAACGACTGTTTTCTCTAATAGCCTCGTTTTTAAGCAGCGTGAATGAAATGACTGTTGATGCTTGTTCTATAGCTAATTGTGAAGATGGGTATGAAAGCTTCTCAGGGTGAAGAATTAATAGAAAATAGGGATAGGGACGCATTGTTTTCACCCGAAACATTTTTATAGAAATGTCCGTATTTTGGATGTCGATAGTAAGCTGGTTTTTCTCTAGGTATGTTTCTATATCACGTTTAATTTGTTCTTGAACATTTTTCATAACGATTTTCATATTTCCTGTACGAAAATGATGAGAAAAGGATGTCACATCACCAATAGGATCAAGTAGGAGAACAGGACATTTTAATAGGGAGCCAAGATTTTCAATTAAAGAATTCAGACTGTAGCCTTTTATCATCATATTGGTAAATTCCTTGTGAATATGCATCGCATAGAATAACTCTTCAATTTGGTTATCCCATATAAAGCTTAATAATTGATGAGCAACCGCACCTAATGTTAATGTCTCTGGAATTTGAATAATTGGAAATTCTAATGAATCGGCCAATTCGATTACATCCTGCGGGATCTCATCAATGAATCTTTTAAGTTTAATGGCAATCCCTGCACATGGAAGTTCATTAATTTGGGAAATGAGATTGCATAATGCATGGGGGTCGTTTTTAAAAGCGTATCCTGTTGTCAATAATAGGGAGTTCTTAGCTAAAAAATTGATGGCATCTGGTGTTTCTGAAATCTCAATTGATTCTACTTTCCTTTTAAGTCCGGCATGTCCAGCAATAATTTTGGCTTCTTGAAACACATCAACGATAAATAAATCTTCTACCTTTTTCATCATACACCTTCTAATTCTACATTTTGTCAGTTTTTATTACTAGAAAGGGAAGCAAACGAATTTTGTTAAATTTGGACAAAAATTTAAATGGAAATTGTTTACATCGCATAATGATTTTGTGAATGAATCCGCTTATAATCAATTGTATAGAGGATTGAAGGTTAATGAAACTGTTTTCAAAATTTTTTTTACATTCCATTAATTATCTATAGAAACTATATTTATATTTTGAAGCGCATAAAATCCGCCAGTTTTTGCCTGCTCTCAAGCTATTATTTGCTCTATCATTTTTCTCAGGTACGATGCTCGCATTCGTTCATCTATATTGTTTTTGTTTAAGGCTGTTCGCCGCATACTTTGTTGCTATTTACGAAGTAGTGCAGTGTGTTTGATTTCCCCTCCAGGTGCTCGCTTTCCTTGGTGCGGGCGCTGAGCCTCCTCGGCGTAAACGCCTGTGGGGTCTCACCTGTCCCGCTGCTCCCGCAGGAGTCTCGCACTTCCGCTCCAATCAACCTAAAATAGTTTCGTTTTAAAAACAACAATCTTTACGAAAGAACCTTGTTTAAAAAGCGCAACAGAAACGAGAGGATGTGGTTAAAGGGGCTTAATTGATGGAAACGTGAAATAGTCAGGAAAAGAGTCCGAATATTAAAAAATGGATCGGTGTTGACGGCCTTGGTGAGGGTGCCGTACAAAACAAGATAACAGCCAAGGCTGCGCATCTCGCTTCCTGTCTTCATAAAGGTGGATGCGATTAAGTTGGGGAAATGGATTGTAAGTTTCATTCCAATATTGCTTGATAGAAGTTTTAGCGGAATCTACTAAATCTCAAAACGATGTTCAGAAAGTAATAGTTGTATTTAATTCGGAATATATACGATTTCAGTTGTAGAAAGCAAGATGTTCGTCTCTTCATTATGCAACTTGTAAAAGAGGATTCTCCTTAAAAGTTTTTATTAAATTTGATTTCCCACAGAAAGGAATGAACCTATGGCTACATATGATTTACTCATTAGAAATGGAAATCTTGTAATGTTTGATTCGATTGTTCAAGGAGATATTGCAATTAAGGAAGGGAAAATTAAAGAAGTGACTATTGGCAAAAATATTGATGCTTTAGCAACAAGAGAAATTAATGCTGAGGGGCAGCACATCCTCCCAGGATTAATTGATACTCATGTTCATTTCAACGAGCCAGGCAGAACTGAGTGGGAGGGTGTTCAAACTGGTAGCAGAAGTTTAGCGGCAGGTGGGGTGACAACCTATTTTGATATGCCATTGAACAGTACACCACCAACAATCAATAAAGAATATTTGGCATTAAAGAGAGCTTGCTCCGAAGAAAAGTCGGTAGTCAATTGCCGCTTTTGGGGTGGACTTATACCGGAAAATATTGAGAATATTAAGGAACTTGATGAAAATGGAGTAATTGGATTTAAAGCTTTTATGTCACCGAGCGGAATTGTCGATTTCAATCATGTCGATGATAGTACGATTTTTAAAGGGATGAGAGAAATTGCCTCTGTTGGTTCACTTTTAGCCGTTCATGCTGAAAGTACAGTGATTTGTGATCAGCTTGCACAAGAAAAACAAAGACAAAAAAAGACGACTGCAAAGGACTTCGTCGAATCAAGACCGATAATTTCCGAAATTGAAGCGGTAAGAAGAATAATTTCATATGCAGAAGCTACAGGGTGTAAACTGCATATTGTTCATGCGAGCAGCCGCAAAGTAGTGGAAGTCATCAATCAGGCAAAACAAAGAGGCCTGGATATTACGGTAGAAACATGCCCTCATTATTTATCTTTGACATTAAAAGACTTAGAGGAAAAAGGCGGGTTGGCAAAATGCTGCCCTCCACTGCGTGATGATGAAGAAGTGGAACAATTATGGGAAGCTGTAGCAAACGGTGAAATTGACGTAATAGCATCCGACCATTCACCAGCACCTGCCTCTATGAAAGAAGTAATAAATGATGACTTTTTCAGTGCCTGGGGCGGGATTTCCGGTGCCCAATCTACGCTCAATATTATGTTGACAGAGGGGCATTTCAACCGTAATCTTCCTCTGGGGAAAATTGTTGAATTAACATCAACGAATCCAGCTAAGTTATTTGGCCTTTATCCCCATAAAGGGATAATAGCCGTTGATAGCGACGCTGATCTGGCGATAGTTAATCTGAACAAAAGCTTCGAGCTGAAAAAGGAAGATTTGTTCTACCGCCATCAGCAGTCGCCTTATGTTGGCAGGACATTCAAAGGGCAAGTAACAACAACGATTGTCAATGGGGATATTGTTTTTGAAAATGGAAGCATTACCACTGTGGAAAAAATTAAAATCTAGATTGTTAAGCATAAAGGACTGGAGAAAATCTTTTTATCTATAATGAACAAAAATATAAAACGTTTTTATCAATTAGGCATAAAGACTAATTAAATGAAAGCGGTTAGTATTTATATAAGGGACTTAATTGTTTCTAACACAAGCTAATAATATATGAAAAGAAGCTACGATTATAAGTTGATTTATAGCGGGAAATGGGCACACCATGAGTCACATATTTCAAATAAAATACGATTAAAAGGAGAGTTTAAAAGATGGGTTATCCTAAAGATTTATTAGCAAGCAGATCAATAATTGAGCACGGTAAATATGCGTTAATTGCACCTGAAGGATTGGTTAATAATGTTATTCCGGGATTTGAGAATTGTATCATTTCCATTTTGGGTTCTCCAAAGCTTGGAGCAAGCTTTGTCGATTACATTGTGACAATGCAAAAGGATGGAAAGAACAGCGAGGGGTTTGGTGGACAAGAAGATGTTGAGACATTTGTCTATGTTATTGAAGGGAAAATAAAAGCTGCTGCAGGTGAACAAGAGTTTGTCCTCGATGAAAGCGGTTATTTATATTGTCCGCCCGGAACAAAGATGTATTTAGAAAACCAATCGGATGGAGATTCTAAACTTTTCCTATATAAGCAAAAGTATCGTCCGCTTGAAGGACGGAGGCCATGGGTTCATTCAAACCATGCGAACAACATCGAATTCAGGATTTATGATGATATGCATAATGTCCATCTTAAGGATCTTTTGCCTGCTGATATAGATTTTGATATGAATTTTCATATTCTTTCCTTTGATCCTGCTGCATCTCATCCATTCATCGAAACACATGTGCAAGAACATGGAGCCTACTTACTCTCGGGAGAAGGGATGTATAATCTGGATAATCAGTGGGTTCCTGTAAAGAAAGGAGATTACATTTTTATGGGTCCATATGTACATCAAGCAGCCTATGCGGTAGGCAGAGAAAGTTTAACATATGTTTACTCTAAAGATTGTAATCGTGATGCATCCTTGTAAAAGGTCACATCATATAGAAGAAATGAGTAGATGACAACTTCAAGAGATTTAATGCGGGCAGAATTGTATTTTAGGGAGATGACCATTAAATATAAAAGAGGTGCTGAGGTATGGACCAGAATGTAATTTTGAACAAAAAGTCGATAATAGAGGAAAGAGTTTTTGAAATCGATAAGATAGCAAAATTCGATTCTAATGCACCACAAAAAAATTATTTCTATGAAACGGATAAAACTGTTGGGGCAGTTTGGTGTCTTGAACCTGAGCAGGAAGTATATTTACATTCCCATTCGAATGTTGATGATATTTGGGTCTGCATTGAGGGGGAAGGAACATACTTCCCTGACCTAGAGAATGAGATCACGATCAGGAAAGGAATGGTAGTATTGGCCAAGCCTAATCAAATTCATGGAATGCGAAATACAGGAAACAGCCGATTCATGTTTGTAGGCTTTGCTGCAGGGGCATTGCCTATGGATATAACAAGATATTAAAAAAATGCTAAGTTTATTAAACATTACAAAATAATTTAAGTTTCTTCTTTTAAAAAACAAAAAAGTGATTAAGGCGAAGCGATTGTAGTGAAGACAGCGCTTCGCTTATATTTTTATTATTTTGTAATTTCTACGATTGGCTTCCTTAAAACTAGAAAACAGATTTTATAAAAATCCAGAAATCGGAAATGGTGATGATTAAGATGAAACAGCAAGGAGTTACTGTAACATTATTCTCCTCTTTACAGTGGCTTTTTTTTATTTTTGCCAATACGGTTGTCGTACCAATTTCTGTAGGAGCAGCATTCCAGCTTCCTACAGAAACGATTGAAATGACGATAAGGTGCTCCTTTATCTTTACCGGAATATCCTGTATTCTGCAGGCATGGGTTGGGCATCGTTATCCATTATTGGACAGCCATTCAGGGCTAATGTGGGGTCTGATGATAAATATGGGCATCTCTGCATCTGCACTCGGATTGGATTTTGAAACCGTAGGGGGAGGTATTGCAACAGGTATTTTGCTGGCTGGAGCTGTAACCGTACTGCTTGCGGCATTTAACCTGATTTATATCATACAAAAAGTAATTAAGCCGATGGTGATAAGTGTTTATATATTTTTACTGACCTTTCAGCTCATCTTTATTTTCTTCAAAGGTATGTTTAAAATAACCGAAAGTGGAACAATTGATCTTCCTGTCAGTTTGTTTTCAATCTTGATTGTCATCTTCGTCGGCTTTTTAAGGATTAAAGGAGGAAAAATACTAGGCAATTTCTCAATCCTGATCGGAATTATCGTAGGGTGGTCATTATATCGAATTATTTTCCCTTCAGATCTTCCGACGGCTAGCTCTTCAGGTATGGCATTCACTTTCTTTCCCCTTGGAACTCCAAACTTGAATATTGGTATTATTTTTGTTTCCTTTTTTGCTGTCCTTCTGAATTTAACGAATTCTTTCGCTTCTATTCAAGCTGTTGCAGATGTTTACAAGGAAAAGGTGGAACATAGTCAATACAGGAGATCTATTTTTGTAACAGGTATTTTTGCGTTTATCACTTCGATTTTTGGCTTGGTCCCTTTTACACCATTTACATCTACGATTGGTTTTTTACAAAGTACCAAGTTATTCAAACGAAAGCCATTCATTATAAGCGGATTTTTGTTTACTCTCCTTGGAGTTATTCCTCCATTAGGGAGATTCTTAGGAACAATACCATTAACAATAGGTAACGCTGTTTTATTTGTCGCATACCTTCAATTGTTCGGGACCGCATTAAACAGTCTGAAAGGAACGTTATTCAACTCTGAAACGATACTCCGTTTAGCAGGGCCGGTCCTAGTTGGAGTTAGCATTATGAACATCCCGCCAGCATTATTCGGCAGTATACCTGTCCTCTTGCAGCCTTTCATTACAAATGGTCTCATTATGGGTGTCATTATATCGATCTTTTTGGAGAAATTCATTAATTGGAATAAATTAATGAATAAGTTGGAGGTCGGGCAGTAACCGATCTATCTACCTGGAAATGGAAACACAAAGTGATTATTTTTTAAAAAATGGGCTTTCATTTTGCGAGTGAAGAAAAAAAGGTGTTCATACCATACTGACTATATTTGACATCTCTAACGATAAACTTGAAATTGATTATAAGAAAACAAAACAATAAATTTGAGAACTTGAAATCGAAAACAAACTAAGTATTGAACCCGTTCAAAGGGAGGAGAGATCACCTGGTTTAAGATAATTATCTCGGCGTATGCCGGGAGTCAACCTAATTTTTAGAGGAGGAATACATCATGGGAGAATATGTGAAAGTAGGTAATCTTCAAGTGGCTTCGGTACTTTTTGAATTTATCAATAAAGATGGGCTGCCTGGAAGCGGACTGAATCAGGAACAATTTTGGGTTGATTTTGAAAAATTGGTACATGACATGTCTCCAAAAAACAAAAAATTATTAGCTCGTCGTGATGAAATTCAAACCAATATCAATACATGGCACAGGGAAAATAAAGAGATTGACTTTGCTGAATATAAAACATTTTTACAAGAAATTGGCTATCTCGAACCTGAAGGAGAAGACTTTCATATTACCACAGAAGGGGTAGATGATGAAATTGCCTTCCAAGCCGGTCCGCAGCTAGTTGTCCCGGTTGATAATGCTCGTTATGCTATTAACGCTTCAAATGCAAGGTGGGGAAGCCTTTATAATGCCCTATATGGTACAGATGTTATTAGCGAAAAAGAAGGAGCCTACCGAGAAGGGAGCTACAATGAAGTACGCGGTGGAGAAGTCATTTCATTTGCAAAGGATTTTCTTGATCAAGTAACTCCTTTAAAGGATCATTCACATAAAGACGCCGTGAAATATACAGTAGTAGATGGAAAATTAGCTGTTACACTCAGAAATGGAGAAATTACGAGTTTAGTAGAGGAATCTAAGCTAGTTGGCAATCAAGGTGAATACGGAAATCCATCGGCGATATTATTAAAAAATAATGGGTTGCATTTTGAAATTCAGATTGATAGAAGTCACCCGATCGGTAAAAAAGATAAAGCAGGCGTTAAGGACATTCTAATGGAATCTACTCTTACGACAATTATGGATTGTGAGGATTCTGTTGCGGCAGTGGATGCTGATGATAAAGTCCTGGTCTATCGAAATTGGTTAGGTCTTATGAGGGGGGATCTGGCTGTAACCTTCAAAAAGGATAATAAAATGATGACACGTACAATGAACCCGGATCGTTTATACAGGGCACCAAATGGAGAAGAATTCTCTTTACCTGGTCGTTCACTTATGTTTGTCCGTAACGTGGGACATTTAATGACCACAAACGCAGTCCTGGATGCAAATGGTGAGGAGATTCCTGAAGGGATTATGGATACAGTCATGACTAGTTTACTTGCCAAACATTCCTTGTTGGGGAATGGTAAATATCAAAATTCATCTAAAGGATCAGTTTATATCGTTAAGCCAAAAATGCATGGATCCGAAGAGGTGGCTTTTGCCAATGAGCTCTTTGATCGTGTGGAAGACATGCTTGGTCTACAGCGAAATACACTGAAAATTGGTGTTATGGACGAAGAACGTCGAACTTCATTGAACTTGAAAGCTTGTATCCGCCAAGTTAAAGAAAGGGTGGCATTTATTAATACAGGGTTCTTAGATCGAACGGGAGACGAAATTCATACTTCTATGGAAGCTGGACCTATGATCCTCAAAAATAACATGAAAGGATCAAAATGGCTACAAGGTTATGAAAAATCGAATGTCAATGTAGGTCTGGCAACCGGTTTTCAAGGTCGAGCTCAAATTGGTAAGGGAATGTGGGCAATACCTGACATGATGGCGGAAATGCTAACGCAAAAGATTGGCCATCTGAAAGCGGGGGCGAATACAGCATGGGTGCCTTCACCGACTGCAGCGACATTGCATGCTCTTCATTATCATCAAGTGGATGTAAAAAAGGTGCAAGATGAGTTGAAAAAGAATCCAGTAAATTTACGTGATGATATTTTGGAAATCCCGGTGGCTCAAAACCCCGAATGGAGTCCGGAAGAAATTCAGCAGGAGCTGGATAACAATGCCCAAGGTATCCTCGGTTATGTTGTACGTTGGGTAGAACAAGGAATTGGTTGTTCCAAAGTACCAGATATCAACAATGTAGGGTTGATGGAAGACCGTGCCACACTAAGAATTTCGAGTCAGCATATCGCTAACTGGCTTCACCACGGAATTTGTACAAAAGGACAGGTTTTGGAAACTTTACAACGAATGGCTAAAGTAGTGGATGAACAAAACCGTGGAGATTCAGCCTATCAATGTATCGCGGATAATTACGACAGCTCAGTGGCGTTTCAAGCGGCATGCGACCTAGTGTTTCAAGGCTATAACCAACCAAGTGGGTATACTGAGCCTATCCTGCATCGACGACGCATTGAAGCGAAGAAAAATAAGTGTAAACATTAAGTGAATTCTGGGGCATCAGACCAACCAGGATGCAATGTTTAGCATAGTGCCATATCTTAACTTCTACCAGTGATTCATACGGGGCTTCGGATTAAAATAAGTGATTAATCGATAAAATGGGGGAACAAGTGATTACGATTACTTGTTCCCCATTTTGGTCTAATTCTTTATAAAAAGAAAAAGCAAATAAAACATATGTGAATTAGATGTAACAAGATTAGACATCATCTTTTTAGGTTCGCAGTCCATCAAAAGTTAATTTGGCCGGAATAAGTAGAACTAGTATCTTAATTTATCAAAAATACCAGTCAATATGATGAGGAGCTGCCTATAACAAAAGTTCTTTTGATCATAGAAATCTGTATATATACACATTATTGGTTGTCTTTCAGTTGGTTATTTTGCACAAAAAAGCATCGAAATACTAACAGAATTGTCAATGAAGTTAAATGCGAAAGCAAGTAAAATAATAGATGACATAAATTTTGTGAATGTTCATGACATCAAAGGCTAATGCGAAGGGAAGCGATATAATGGGCAATCATAACGAAAAATTAATAGATGAAAAGGATGATGTTACGTTCGCTGATAGAAGGGTTAGCATTTTTCGGGGCAACAGAGAGTAATGGAGTGACCCGGATATTATATTCCAAGGAAAGGATGAGCACTCAGCAGGCAATGAAAGCTGAGGATGGGAAAAAACTTACTACATATTTTGATAGTGTATGCTTTAGGGCGTCCCTCCGGTGGAATCATTCCGACCAGTTCCCATATGGAAACGGACAAGGGTGGGGCGTCACCGCCTTTATACGGTGAAAATCATTGGTAAGAGTGATCATGCGGGCACCACTCCCATTCATAAAGGAAGGATGCTGTCGTCTGGCTTCCGAATTCAATGTTCTGAATGGCATCGGAGAGGAAGAGGTTTTTGAAAGGTTTTGTAAGGACATTTTCGACTCTCGATTCCCTGGCAAAGAAAGCGGAAATGAAATTGGGGTTTCACAATCGATGGATGTCAAACCTGTTGCGATGGATATGGATCAGGGAATCGGATTTTTGAATGAAATACTTTATAAAATAGCCTATTGAAGGAGTTGGTAAAAATGGCATATACAGAATTGAATGCACCGATGAGAACGATCATGACACCAGGACCGGTCGAAGTTGACCCGCGTGTTTTAAGGGCGATGAGCACACCGATATTAGGGCAATTCGATCTTGCATTCACCACTATCATGAATGAAGTGATGGAAATGCTGCGTTTGGTTTTTCAAACGAAAAATAAATGGGCGTTCCCGATAGATGGCACCTCAAGATCCGGTAATGAAGCGATTCTATGCAGCATCATTGAGCCGGGGGATAAGGTCCTGGTTCCTATATTCGGAAGGTTCGGTCATTTATTGGTGGAAATCTGTGAGCGATACGGAGCTGAAGTCCATACGATGGAATGTCCTTGGGGAGAAGTGTTCGAACCGCAAGCAGTCATTGCGGAAATCAAGAAAGTCTCCCCAAAAATAACAGCAATCGTGCATGGGGAAACCTCCACTGGTTGTATGCAGCCTTTGAAGGAAATCGGGCGGGCCTGCCGTGAATTGGGTGTCCTGCTTGTTGTGGATGCGGTTGCCTCCATCGGGGGCACCGATGTTAAGGTGGATGAATGGTGTATTGATGGATTGATAGGAGGGACACAAAAATGCTTGTCCGTTCCTTCCGGTATGGCACCGATTACGTATAATGAGCGAATAGAAGAAATCATCCAGTCCCGCAAAAAGGTGGAACGTGGTATTGCCACAGATGAAGACAACCAACAGGTTTCGCTCAGCCGTCCAATCGCCAGTAACTATTTCGATTTAAGCATGCTGCAGGATTATTGGGGACCGCGTCGTTTGAATCATCATACAGAAGCAACTTCCATGATTTATGCGTTACGTGAAGGATTGCGCCTTGTGCTCGAAGAAGGTCTGGAAACTCGCTTTGCCCGTCATGAACTCCATGAAGCTGCTCTCGTTGAAGGGATCAAGGCAATGGGACTAATGTTATTCGGGGATGGGAAAAACAAACTTCCGTGTGTAACTTGCATTGAAATTCCAAAAGGAATCGATGGTGAAGCTGTAAGAGACATGCTGTTGAATGAATTTGGCATCGAAATCGCTTCCTCATTTGGTCCGCTTCACGGGAAAATCTGGAGAATCGGGACCATGGGATTCAGTTGCAGGAAAGAAAACATCCTGTTTGTATTGGGCTCCTTGGAAGCTGTCCTTTTGCGCCAGGGGTTTCAAGTTAATCGGGGAGAGGCTTTGCAGGCTGCGCTGGATGTATATGTAGGAAAGAAGGAGAAAATGGTAGCATCACAAGAGTCTCTTTGAATAATGGATGTCCATGTGGATTTCAGCAAATCTGGCCATGATCATCGGGAAGGCAAAGAGGGAAAATCGCTTATCAGACGGATGGGATAAGTGAACGGGAGTGCGGCGAGTCGTTAATCGTGATAGGTAACAGTATTACGGTCAATAACTAGAAGAAGGGTTATAAAATAGGGGAGGGGGGATTCCAATCGGGAATCCCCCTTTTTTTTCTACGTATCCTTGGAAAATCAAGGGAGAGGAAACCGGACTTATGGATTGCATGTCCGCTTTCAAACGTTACTTATTCAACTTGGTCAACGAAATATTGATTTTTCCTGAATACCATCGCTTCCATGGTTGCAATCAATTCCCTTTCATTTAACACGTCTATTTTATACCAGGCCAGTTTATGGTTTTTCTTGATCTCTTTCGCTCTGGCAGTTAAAGTTTCACCCCGTTTGCCAGCTGATAAGAAATTGATGTTGTTTGAAACGCCAACCGCTACTTTGCCATATGAATTGCTGGCTGCTGCGAAAACGTAATCAGCAAGTGAAAAGATAATGGCACCATGAACCGTTCCGTGGCTATTTAGCATGTGGTCACTTGGAATCAATTCTGCTTCCGCTGTGCCGGGACCGAGTTTCGTCAATCTCATCCCTAGAAAAGAAGCATATGGTTCGTCGACCAGTACTTGTTTGATTTCATCGTAATGCAATTCGTGAATATCCTTATCTAAATGTGCGGTCATGGAAATCCCCCTTATTAATGGTCTTTTGCTGAATTTATCCCATATCCGGTGTTTGATTTGAACAGTACTTCAGCAAACCTGTTTTCCTTATCTTTTGCCTTTGACAAGATTGTGCCTAAATAAGCTCCAATAAAGCCGAGCGGCACGGTGAAAATGGTCGGGTTGCTCATCGTGAAGAGAGGATCGCCCGTGAAAATCCGCATTCCAGGTTCCGGATTCCATACATTGGGGCTAAGCATGACCAGTATGATGGAGCTGAGTAAACCGAATGACATTCCTGTGATCGCTCCGGTAGAGTTGAAGCGTTTCCAATATATTGTGCAAAGGATGATCGGTAAATTGGCACTGGCAGCAATCCCAAGCGCGAGGACTGAAAGAAAAGCGACATTCATTGATTGTGCGAATAAAGCAAGTAGAATCGAAATGACCGCTACGCCGACAGAAGCCAATCGGGCGACGAGTACTTGCTGTACTCCCGTAATATTTCCATCCTTGATGATTTCACCATATATATCATGTGCAAAAGCGGATGCCGACGTTAAAACAAGGCCTGATACAACCAGTAAAATCGTGGCAAATGCTACAGCAGAAACGAATGCGAATAAAAATTCACCGCCTATGGTTAATGCAAGTAATGGAGCGGCCATGTTTCCAGCTGGGTTTGCATCGACGATCCGCTCAAACCCGACGAAAGATGCAGCCCCGAAACCAAGGAAAATCGTCATGATGAAAAATACCCCTATAAACCATGTGGAATATACGACGGATTTCCTTGTAGTAGCTGCGTCCTTTACTGTAAAGAAGCGGACGAGTAAATGCGGAAGGCCGGCTGCTCCAAGGACAAGCGACATATTGAATGAAATCATGTCGAGTCCATCGGTGTATTTATTTCCTGGATCCAAAAAATCCTTTCCGAGCGGTGTTGCAGTTTGGACATGATGAAACATTTCTGAAATGTTGAAATTAAAACGCGAAAATACGATGAACGTCAACACGCTAGAACCGCCTAGCAAGAGCACTGCTTTGGTGATCTGCACCCAGCTTGTCGCTGTCATCCCTCCGAAAATCACATAAATCGTCATCAGTACACCGACAAGCAGAACGGATAGCCAATAATCGATGCCGAGCAAGAGTTTAATTAATCCTCCTGCACCGACAAGTTGGGCAATCATGTAAAAGATTGAAATGACAAGTGTGTTAGCCGCAGCTATCCCTCGCACTTTTTTTGATTTGAAGCGTGCTGAAATCATATCTGCCAGCGTAAACTTACCTAGATTGCGTAGTGGTTCCGACACTAGATACAATAAGACAAGAAAGGCAACAAGGTTCCCGATGCTCATGTAAAAGCCATCAAAACCAATCAGTGCGATTGCCCCCGTAATTCGGAGGAAAGATGCAGCTGACATAAAGTCACCTGCCACGGCTAATCCATTCTGCCATGCTGTCAATCCGCCGCCGGCCGTATAAAAATCACTGGCATTTTTCGTCTTCTTAGAAGAGTAATAGGTTATAGTAAGCTTTAACAAGATGATGCCCCAAAAAAGCGTGAGGGATAAAAGGCTCATTCGCCAAGCTCCATCTCATATTTATTCAAGATTTTTTTTGCCATCTTGTCGTACTTCGCTGCTTTTTTTATCCATACGACGGCAAATTGGAGGAGTGCGTATACCCAAGCCCAAGTAATATGGAAGAAGGCTTCGCCTTTCAGCACTTCGCTATAAGCAGCTAAAATTGGCAGAACAAAATAAAAAGCAAGAAAGAGGAGAGTGACAGGTACATGAAAGCTTTTTCCTTTGGATTAGTTCCTTGAATTCTTCCGTTTCAATTAATTTACGATACTTATTTTCTCTGTCATGTCCTGATGGTGAATGCCCAGTTTTTAGCCTGTGATTCCATAGTAATCCCCCCTTTTAATATAGTACGTTTTTAAAACGAGTGTTTGATAAAATGATATATCATTGTTAAAATTAACATAGTCTGAAAATTTAGTAAATTGGTATTTTGTCTATTCAGTCATTTTACCTGAATTATAAAAACATGATTGACAACGTAGAAATGACGTATTAATCTTGAACTAAATCATAACAATAATTTATTCTCCGTTTTATTACTGTTATGAATGTCGGTGGGACAATAGTAAAATTGAGGGGGACTGAAAAAATGTACAATCCGGAAGTTGAAACGGCTTCGCGTGCTGAAATGGAAAGTTTACAAATGGCACGCCTTAAAAAAACGATTAGCCATGTTTATGAAAATGTACCTTATTACAGAGAAAAGTTTAGGGAGATGGGCCTGGAACCAGAAGATATTCAAACTCTAAACGATGTGATAAAGCTTCCCTTTACAAAAAAACAGACGCTTCGTGATCAGTATCCATTCGGTTTATTTGCCGTTCCGATGGAGGATGTAACACGCATTCATGGTTCATCCGGAACGAGCGGAAAGCCTACAATTGTCGGGTATACGAAAAATGATTTGGAAATCTGGGCAACAATCGTCGCACGTGGAATTGTAGCTGCAGGAGGCCGCAAGTCAGATATTTTCCATAACGCATATGGATATGGTCTGTTTACAGGGGGCCTGGGCTTGCATTGTGGGGCAGAAAAGCTAGGGGTTGCGACAGTACCCATTTCAGGGGGGAATACCGATAGGCAGATTACGATCATCAATGACTTTAAACCGCGAGGCATTTGCGGAACCCCTACTTATATTTTGAATATCGCTGAAAAGATGGAAGAGATGGGAATTGATCCTGCTGATAATGGGCTTGAGTACGGAATTTTCGGAGCTGAGCCATGGTCGGAGGCAATGAGGGCAACACTTGAGAGGAAACTGAAATTGAAAGCCATCGATATTTACGGATTGAGTGAAATCATGGGGCCGGGAGTTGCGATTGAATGTCATGAAGCACAGGATGGACTGCATATCGCAGAAGACCATTTTCTTGTCGAGGTCATTAACCCGGACACGCTTGAACCGGTTGAGGACGGCGAAGATGGGGAACTTGTATTCACCAGCCTTACAAAGGAAGCGTTTCCAATCATTCGTTACCGTACAGGGGACATCGCCTCAATTACACATGAACCGTGTAAATGCGGGCGTACGACAACTAGAATGTCCCGTGTTAAGGGCAGAACGGATGATATGATCATAGTCAGGGGAGTGAATGTATTTCCATCTGAAATAGAGCGTGTGTTATTCCAAATGGAGGGAATTGTGCCGCACTATCAGATTCATCTCGTTAAGAAGGGAAATATGGATGGTGTTGAACTGCACATTGAAATTGAAAGCAGTTTCTACAAAGAGATTGAAGAAGACTTAACGCATGGGAATGTAGAGATATTAAGGAAAACGATTCAGCATCATTTGAAATCCGCATGTCTTGTCACGATGGATATTGTTGTCAACATCCCAAAAAGCATTCCCCGTTCAGAAGGAAAAGCGATTCGTGTCGTTGATAAGCGGAAGGATGAAGTCATTCGTTTGTAAATTCCATGCTCATGAATATGGATGTGGAAACCGGACGATTCTGTCGTTCAGTTCTTTCCAGCTGAAGTATCGATTGGAATAAGTGGAGCTGAAGAAATCGAACAAGTAAACGCCATACATAAAGCGGATGGAATCGTGTTTAAATATGGGTTTATCTCTTAATGGAAGAGAAGATGGAGCCAATCATGAAATGGAGAAGGAGGAGGGCCTCTTGTCAAAATATACAGTTGTGGATCAAGAAACCTGCATTGCATGCGGTGCATGCGGTGCCGCTGCACCAGAAATCTTTGATTACAATGATGAGGGAGTGGCATTTGTCATCCTGGATGAAAATGAAGGAACTGCAGAGGTCCCGGAAGGTTTCTTTGATGATTTGGATGATGCGGTGGAGGGTTGTCCGACAGATTCCATCAAAGTGGAAACTTCGCCCTTTAAAGTTTTAGTGGATTAAAAGATTCAAAGAAACCCAGAAAATTTCCTTTTATTTAAAAAAAGACAGAATAGTCTTGCATTAAGTATAACAGTAAAATATAATAACGTTATATAAACGTTATATTTGAAAAAAGAGGTGGTTTGGATGAACGTTCTTTTAAATGATATGGCAGGGGAAGAAAAGCTAAATCAATTCATTGCCAGAATCGAAGCGGGAGAAAAGATAGAGGCGGATGATTGGATGCCGGAAGAATACCGGGGCACTTTAATCAAATTAATATCGATGCATGGAATCAGTGAAATCATGGGGGCGCTTCCAGAAAAGGAATGGGTACCTAAAGCCCCGACCTTAAATAGGAAACTTGGAATCATGGCAAAGGTGCAGGATGAAATGGGGCATGGGCAATTATTGCTTCGCGTCGCCGAGGATTTGCTAAAGCCTTACAGTAAAAAACGGGATGACCTCATGCAAGATTTGTTTAAAGGAGATTTAAAGTTTCATAATGTTTTCCATATGGAAGCCAAATCCTGGGGCGATGCTGGATTGATTGGCTGGCTGGTTGATGGTGCAGCCATCATTTCCCAGACGAACATGCTTGGTGCCTCATACGGGCCTTATGCCCGGGCATTACAGAGGATTTGCGCGGAAGAAGTTTTTCACGCGCAGCATGGTGAAGCGATAATCATGGCTTTGGCTGAAGGGACGGAAGAACAAAGGAAATTGGTTCAAGACTCCATCAATTATTGGTGGGAATCTTTATTACTTTTCTTTGGACCTCCCAGTAAGAATGAAGTGGGCACATCCAAACAGGATATAACGATTAAGTACAAAATCAGAACCAGTACGAATGAAGAACTTCGACAAGCTTTTTTTTCCAAATATGTGAAGCGGATTCTTTCGCTTGGCTTCAGCATTCCAGATGAATCGCTTAGGTTTGACAAAGAGTCTGAAACCTGGATTTACCAACAACCCGATTGGGGGAAATTGAAGGTGTTCGCAAGGAATGAAGGTCCCCGTTCGCAGGATCGCTTAAGTCTTCGAAGAAATTCTTATGAAAAAAATAAATGGGTACGCGAGGCATTGGCGCCAAAGGTCATTTAAGGGAGGGGGAAGGACGATATGGAAACTAGACAAGGAAATTACTTTGAAGAATTTGAAGTATTCAGCCGTAAAACGCAATCATCACCCGTTCAATACCACTTCAGCCTGCTCGCCCCGAATGAGGATATCGCCATCATGATGGCACAAGAAAACTTCATGAGACGTGAAGCGGTTGATGATATCTGGGTCGTGAAAAGACGGAATATACGGAAAATGACGGCCGAGGAAAAGAAAACGCTTCAACGTATCGATAATAAAGACTACAGGACCACAAAAGGGTACGGGTATTTAAAGAAAAAATGGCGGAAGTATGAGCAGGGAATGCTCGATGAAAAAGAGATAATGTCTTGGGCTGGAGGTGTGAAAAATGAGGAATGAATCATTGAAGGACATCGCAATCAAGGAATTGCTGCTTCAACTGGCAGACGATGACTTCATCCATTCATACCGTGGTGCAGAATGGTTGGGACTCGCACCGCATATCGAAGAAGATGTTGCATCCGCCTCGATATCCCAAGACACGATGGGGCATGCAGCTATTTATTATAAGTTACTTGATGAACTCGGAGAAGGGGATGCGGATAAGCTGGCTCATGACCGTCCCGCCAAGGAACGGCGCAATGCGATCATTCTCGAATTGGTCAATGGTCCTGGTCACTATATGAAAGACCCGGATTATGATTGGGCGTTTGCGGTAGTGCGGAATTATTTTTATACCCAAGCCAAAGCAATTAAGGTTCAATCCCTTCATTCATGTTCATATGAACCGCTTGCTGAAGTGGCACAAAAGGTACAGATGGAACTTTACTATCATTTGATGCACTGGAAAACCTGGTTCGTCCAATTGCTGGGATCTGGTCATTTGGAAGCGGTTTCGAGAATGAAAGCGGCGATCGGGAAAACAATGCCCGATTTTGCTGGCGTATTTTCACTTGGACAATATGGGGAGGAAATGGTGGAACTCGGCTTGATAGAGGGCGAAGCTGTTTTACAGAAAAAGTGGATCGAGGCCATCACACCAATTTTTGAAAGTGTCGGCTTGGCAGCAACGATTCAAATAGGGATGGCAAGAGGTGATGGCCGCAATGGCCAGCATACGGAAGATTTGGAAAAGGCGCTAGAAACGTTAAGCGAAGTATACGCAAGCGATAAAGCAGCTTCATGGTGAATCAATAGAAAGGGGAGGGGTACCATGGCGACCGTACAGTTAAACACAGAAGAAATATATAGGCTCCTGGAAGACGTTAAAGATCCCGAAATCGATACAGTAAGTATTCTGGATTTAGGGATGGTCCAAGACGTGACGGTTTCGGGCCAGGACGTTTCGGTAAAAATGCTGCCAACTTTTCTTGGGTGCCCGGCATTGTCGATCATTCAAAAAAATGTGGAAACAGCCCTTAAACAGCTGCCTGCCGTAAAAAATGTAAGTGTGGAATTTTTACGTTCCCCTTCCTGGACATCCGATCGAATTACGGAAAAGGGGAAAGCTGGATTGAAGGTTTTCGGAATCTCCCCTCCTCCTCGACAAATGAAAAGTGATGGATCATGGCATGTGGATTGCCCATATTGTGAATCGACATATGTCACGATGGAAAATATCTTCGGTCCAACGGCCTGCCGCAGCATTTTATATTGTAAGGCATGCAAAAATCCGTTCGAAGCGATGAAACCGATGATAAAAATAATCTAATAAAATGGAGGTTTTCTAAAATGGTAAAACTAATCGCCCTTTATAAACAACCTGAAAACAGGGAAGAATTCGATGAGCACTACTTCAATGTACATGGTCCGATAACGGAAAAAATTCCTGGTCTTCAAAAAATGGAGGTCACTAAAATTGTAGGGACCCCAATGGGCAAAGACTCTGAGTACTACATTCTTTGTGAAATGTATTATGAAGACCATGATGCATTGCAACAAGGAATGCGTTCCCCGGAAGGAAAAGCATCAGGGAAAGACCTAATGGGCTTTGCCGGGAAACTTGTAACGATGATGATCGGTGAAGAAATAAAATGAATGCGCTTCAATTCATCGAAACGTCAATCTCGGATGGAATTGGTTATATCTCTTTAAATCGGCCTAAGCAACTTAATGCCCTTAACAGGATAATGGTTAGGGAAATAGTTTCAACCATGGAAGAATTCGACCGGGACCCGCAAGTGAAGGTGATTTTGCTATCGGGCAATGGAAAAGCATTTTCCGCTGGAGCTGATATTGACGAGATGGTGAACGATGATCCAATCAGTATGGAGTTAACGAACCAATTTGCCGATTGGGACCGAATAAGCCTAGTCAAGAAGCCTGTGATTGGTGCGGTGAAAAGTTTTGTATTCGGCGGCGGTTTTGAACTTGCTTTATCCTGTGATTTCCTGATTGCCGCCAGCGATACCCAGTTTTCCTTTCCTGAAGTGACACTAGGGGTCATGCCTGGTGCAGGGGGGACCCAAAGGTTGACGAAATTGGTAGGCAAGACGAAGGCACTTGAATGGATATTGACGGCTGAAAGGATAAAAGCAAAGACAGCCCTGCAATATGGTTTCATTAATAAGATCGTCGCACCTGAATTGTTAATGGAAGAATCGGTTGACTTTGCTAGAAAGATAGCAAAGCAACCCCCGTTAGCTGTAAGGCTGATCAAAGAATCCATCAATAAGGCCGTTGATTATCCCTTAAATGAGGGCATGCAATTTGAACGGAAAAATTTCTATATCCTTTTCGCATCAGAGGACCAAAAAGAAGGAATGAAAGCATTTGTTGAAAAAAGAGAGCCAAAATTCACAGGCGGATAAGGGGTGCTCTATGTACGAAACGATCAAATATAGGGTTGAAAATGGAGTTGCTTGGCTTACTTTGAACCGTCCTGATAAACTAAATGCCTTTACGTCCCAAATGAATAAGGAAATACAGAAAGCGATCAAAATATCCGCGGGGGCAGATGAAGTCCGGGCCATTATCATTACTGGGGAAGGCAGGGCATTTTGTTCGGGGCAGGATTTATCGGATGTTGATGAGGGCATGAATTTAGGCCAGAAGCTGCGTGAGGATTACGGTCCGATGATGGAGCAAATAGCAAACTGTGAAAAACCGATTATTGCAGGAGTCAATGGGGTGGCTGCAGGTGCTGGCTTCAGCCTGGCGCTGGCGTGCGATTTTCGGCTTGTTTCTGAAAAAGCCAGTTTTTTAAATGCTTTTGTCAATATTGGATTGATTCCTGATTCGGGGAATCTGTATTACCTTTCGCGAATCGTTGGTCATGCGAAAGCCCTGGAATTATCTTTATTGGGCGAAAAGGTTACGGCTGGCGAGGCGAAAAATATCGGGCTCGCTACAAAAGTGATCGGTTTGGATGAGTGGAACGAGCAATTGAAAGCCTTTGCAGAGAATATCGCAAACAAACCAACGAAGGCAATCGGATTAATCAAAAGATACTTAGAGGCGTCCTATCATCTTTCATTGGAAGAATACTTAAAAGAAGAAGCGGAGGGTCAGCGCATTGCTGGCTTAACGAAGGATTATGCAGAAGGTGTGACAGCATTCACTGAAAAAAGGAAAGCTCAATTCATAGGCAAGTAATATAGAAAAGGGAGTGGGATTACATGGTTAGAGTACAAGAGGCGGCATTTGAAAAAGCGGAAATGAAGCGTGATTATTATCATCTGATCATTAATGGAGAAAGAGTGGAAAGCTCGGATGGTTCCACGATTGATGCGTACAATCCTGCGACTGGTGAAATCATTGCCAAGGTTGCAAAGGCGACCAAGGAAGATGCAGAAAAGGCTGTTCAAGCTGCACGTGAAGCATTTGATAACGGGAAATGGAAGAGGACTCCGATTAACAAACGGTCTCGTGTTTTGAACAAAATTGCAGCGATCATGCGTTCACGCTTTAATGAATTGGTTGAATTGGAAGTCCTGAACAGCGGCAAATCCATTTCTGCAGCGCAAGGCCAAGTCATGCAGGCAATTGAAGATTTCGAGTTTTATGCAGGAGCGTTAGTTGCACACCGCGGATCTGTGAATAATGTGCCTGGTCAATTCCATAACTATACGGAAAAAGAGCCAGTAGGCGTTTGTGCCCAAATCATCCCATGGAATTACCCTATGATGATGGCTGCGTGGAAAATTGCACCTGCAATCGCGGTCGGCTGTTCAGTGATCGTTAAGCCAGCCTCGTTAACGCCGCTGACGGCCATTGTTTTAGGGGAAATCTGTTTAGAAGCAGGTGTTCCTTCAGGCGTGGTCAATATCATTCCAGGTCCTGGATCGGACGTAGGGAATTACCTTGTTCAGCATCCGAAAGTGAATAAGGTGGCCTTCACGGGTTCTACGCCAATCGGCAGAGATCTTATGGGCAAGGCTTCACAGACATTAAAAAGGGTCACATTGGAGCTTGGCGGCAAGTCCCCTAATATTGTTTTTGAAGATGCAGACCTTGAAGCAGCCATCGATGGATCCTTATATGGAATTTTCTATAATACTGGGCAGTCTTGCGAAGCTAGATCCCGTTTATACGTTCACGAAGACATATACGATGAGTTCGTTGCCAGATTCGTAGAAAAGACGAAAAAATTGAAATTGGGCAATCCGCTCGACAAAGAAACACACATCGGTGCAGTCATAGATCAAGGGCAATTGGATGTCATCGACAATTATGTCCAATCTGCCATTACTGATGGAGCGAAGATCCTGACGGGAGGAAAGCCAGCGGTCATTGAAGGTTTCGAAAACGGTTATTGGTATGAGCCGACGGTCATAGCGGATGTCAATCATGAAATGGATGTAGTGAAAGAGGAAATATTCGGGCCGGTCGTTGTCATAATGAAATTCAAAGATGAAAAAGAAGCTGTGAGGCTCGCGAATGATACGGAATTCGGTTTAGGTTCAGCCCTTTGGACAAAAGATGGCGGGCGTGCGACTAGAGTGGCCAATCAAATAGAAGCGGGAATCGTCATGGTGAATTGCCCATTCTCCGCATTTCCTGGAACACCTTTCGGAGGGTATAAACAGTCAGGATTCGGCCGGGAACTTTGCATTGAGACACTTGATCTTTATACAGAAACGAAAAGCATCATTTCCTATCATGGAAGCCGTCCGTTAAATCCATTTGGAATTCAATAAAACAATAAAATAGACGGCTGGCTGAACGGTATGTCGGAAAAGTAATTCAGGTATGGTTGAATGCTTATCTGATTCACCCACAGCCAGCCCTATTTATTTTTGAAGGAGGAATGAACGAATGATTAGTAATCTAGTGGTCGTCGGATCTGGTGTCATGGGCAGGGGAATAGCATATGTAGGAGCAATAGGGGGCTTTAATGTAATATTGGTGGATGTGAATCAGGATGCTTTGGAAAGTGCTAGAAACGAAATCGATTCCATTTTTGAAAAGGGTTTGCGCTACCAAAAGATTACCGAGGAAGAAGCGGCAGCTGCAAAAAGCAGATTTACCTATTCTGCCAATCTGAAAGAATCAGCAGCATATGCCGACTTGATCATAGAGGCAGTTCCGGAAAAGGCGGAAATCAAGAGGGCAGTCTTCGAAACGATTGAAATCCATGCAAAAGTAGATTGTTACTTTGCAACCAATACTTCCACGATGAGTCCGACGGAAATTGGTTCTTATGGAAAGCGTCCCGAAAAAACGATTGCCATGCATTTTTTCAATCCTGTACAAAAAATGCCGCTCGTTGAAATTGTACGTGGTCTTGAAACAAGCGATGAAACGGCAGCCATAATAAAAGAGGTAGCCGAAAAAATGGGGAAAGAGACCGTGGTCATAAATGAATTCCCTGGGTTTGTTACAAGCAGGATCAGCTGTTTGGTAGGTAATGAAGCGTTCTTTATGCTTCAAGAAGGCTTAGGAACACCAGAAGAAATCGATAAGGCAATAAAGTTAGGGCTGAATTACCCAATGGGACCATTTGAGCTAGGTGATTTGGTGGGATTGGATGCCCGCTTGAATAATTTAAAATATTTACATAGTAAACTGGGTGAGAAATACCGCCCGGCTCCCCTCCTTGAACAGTATGTTAAAGCTGGCAGGCTCGGCCGTAAGTCTGGTAAAGGTGTGTACGATTATACAAAAGACGGCGAGCTGGTGAGGAAATGAAGGATGTTGTGATCATTGATGCTGTGAGAACACCTATCGGAAGATATAAAGGCGCATTGAAAAGCGTTCGCCCGGATGACCTCGGCGCAATTGTAATCAAGGCGCTGGTAGATCGCAATCCAGAGCTGCCGCCTGATCAAATTGAGGATGTCATCTTCGGGAATGCAAATCAAGCGGGAGAGGATAATCGCGACGTGGCCCGGATGTCCGCCCTCTTAGCTGGTCTTCCGGTAAATGTAGCTGGAACGACAATAAATCGTTTATGTGGATCCGGATTGGATGCCGTCATGTATGCTGCACGCTCCATTGCAGTAGGTGAAGGCGATATTTATATCGCAGGGGGTACTGAAAGCATGACAAGGGCGCCGTACGTCATGGCCAAACCTGAGAGTGAATTTCCGCGGGGTTCAATGGAGCTTCAGGATACAACGATCGGATGGCGTTTCACGAATGAGAAACTTAAAGAAATGTATGGTGCGGATTCCATGCCTCAAACGGCTGAAAACGTCGCCCTGCGTTTTTCTGTTTCAAGGGAGGACCAAGATCAATTCGCTTATCAAAGCCAGCAAAAGGCGAAAAACGCAGTGGAAAATGAGCGTTTCATTAATGAAATCGTACCTGTTCGATATACGGATCGAAAAGGGAATGAGGTCATTATCGAGAAGGATGAACACCCTCGTCCTGACACGACCATCGAAAAGCTGGAAAAACTCAAACCGATCTTTAAAGGCGGCACTGTAACCGCCGGTAATGCTTCAGGTGTAAATGATGGAGCCTCGGCACTGCTTTTGATGAGTGCAGAAAAAGCACGGGAGCTTGGATTGAAGCCTCTGGCCAAATATGTTGTAGGGGCGGTAGCGGGCTTGGAACCGTCCATTATGGGCCTTGGCCCGATTCATGCCACTAAAAAAGCATTGGAGAGGGCAAGTTTGACGATTGAAGACATCGGGCTGGTGGAATTGAATGAAGCATTCGCCTCCCAATCCTTGGAGAGCATCCGCCAATTGAAATTGGATCAGGAGAAAGTGAATGTCAACGGCGGGGCAATAGCTTTTGGCCATCCGCTCGGTGCAAGCGGGGCGCGTATTTTAACAACACTAGTCCACGAAATGAAAAAGCGGAAAGTACGCTATGGCCTTGCGACGATGTGTGTAGGCGTCGGCCAAGGCATATCCGCCATTATAGAAAATATCGATAAAGAATGATTAAGCGTATGGCCCTTATTAATTTTATCTGCATAAGGGTCATTTTTTCAAAAAGGGGAGGAGACTCATGTCCAAGGTTATTTATAAAGTGATAAATCAAATCGGCTATATAACAGTGAATCGGCCCGACGTATTGAACTGCTTCGACTATGAGACACTTTGTGAACTGCAGCAAGCCATCGATGCCGTTTATTATGACGGCGATATCCGTGTCGTCATTTTCACCGGTGCAGGGGAAAAAGCATTCAGCGCGGGAGCGGATTTGAAAGAAAGGAAGTCTTTGAATGATGCCGAAGTAAGAAGGAACGTTAAAGCGATTCGCGATGTTTTTAATAGTATCGCAGGGCTTCCGCAGCCGACAATGGCTGCCGTCAATGGATATGCATTGGGGGGAGGATTTGAATGGCTGCTTTCATGTGACTTTGCAATTGCTGCGGAAGGTGTTTCTTTGGGGCTCACTGAAACTAGCTGGGCCATTATTCCGGGAGCAGGCGGTACACAGCGGCTGCCGAGGTTGATTGGGGAAATGAAGGCCAAGGAATTGATCTTCACCGCTAAAAAATTGACTGCGGAAGAAGCATGTCAATTAGGGATCCTTTTGAAGGTCGTACCAAGGGATCGTCTAATGTCAGCCTGTGAGGAATTGGCAGCCAATATCATGAAGAATGGGCCGATTGCAGTCAAACAAGCCAAATATGCGATTGACCAAGGAATGAATACGGACTTGCAAACGGGAATGGCCATAGAAGGAAAAGCCTATGAATTGACCATTCCGACTCAAGATAGATCGGAAGCGCTCCTGGCATTTAGTGAACGGAGAAAAGCACGATTTACTGGTGAATAATATTGCGCTTTCATTTTAAAAAGATATAATAATTATTATGTCTTCCGTGTAAAAATAGTAACAATGTTAGGACGAGGTGAGAAAGATAGGTACTAATACACAATCCATGATTTTTACGATATACGGCGATTATATCCGTAACTATGGAAGTAAAATCTGGATAGGCAGTTTAATTCGTTTGTTAAAGGAATTCGGCCATAATGAGCAGGGCGTTCGTGTAGCCGTTTCACGAATGGTCAAGCAAGGGTGGATTCAGTCAGAGAAGCAGGGAAATAAAAGCTATTATTTTTTGACTGATCGCGGTGTGCAGAGAATGGATGAAGCGGCCAATCGCATATATAAGATGAAACCGAATGAATGGGATGGTAAATGGCGCATCTTAATGTACACGATCCCTGAAGATAAGCGGCAATTACGGGATGATCTCCGCAAAGAATTATTATGGAGCGGGTTTGGCAGTTTTTCAAGTGGTTGCTGGATTTCCCCCAATGATTTGGAGAAGCAAATCAATCGCTTGATCGAGAAATATGATATAGATGAATATGTTGATTTTTTCATCTCGGAGTACAAAGGTCCAAAAGAAAACCAATCGCTTGTAGAGAAGAGCTGGCAATTAGAAGAGATTGAAAATAAATATGAAGAATTCATCGAGAAATACAGTAAACAATTCATCGTTCATCAAAGCATCATTAGCAGGGGCGAAATGTCCGATGCAGATTGTTTTGTGGAACGAACGAACTTGGTGCATGAATACCGTAAATTTTTATTCATCGATCCGGGCCTGCCAAAGGAACTTCTGCCTTCTAAGTGGAATGGGAATCATGCTGCTCTTTTATTTAGCCAATATTATCAAGTCTTGGCTGAACCAGCAAGCCGTTTCTTTGAAAGCGTATTTCAGGAAAACAATGATTTATGCCGGAAAGATGAAACCTATGATGCCAAGGACCATCCACTCATCATTAAGTGAAAAAGAGCTTCAGCCAGCCGTTAACGACGACTGGCCGGAGCTCTTTTCAAATTCCTTGCAATAATTAATCGAGTATCCCTTTGAAGTCTTTCCCTTTTTGAACATATGTATCGATGGAAAGTTGGATCAATTCAAGATCTTTATCATTCAAACGGCGAACCACTTTTCCCGGGGAACCAATGACCAGTGAACGTGGAGGTATGATTTTGCCAGAGGAAATCAATGTGTTCGCTCCGACGATGCATTCTTCGCCGATCTCTACATTATCCAATATCGTTGAACCCATACCAATAATGGAGCGTTTGCCTATTTTACAGCCATGCAGGATGACATTGTGACCGACCGTCACTTCATCTTCAATGACAACCGGGCATCCTTCAAATAAATGAATGGTGGAATTATCCTGAATACTGCATTTTTCTCCTATTGTAATTGAATCTTCATCACCGCGCAGTACGGAATTAAACCAAATGGTCGAGTCTTTCCCAATCGAAACATCACCGATTAAATGAGCGCCGGGTGCCACGAAAACGGTATCATCAATGGATGGTTTTTTATTATTGTACGGAATAATCATAGTCTCGCTCCTTTTTTTAAAAAGTCAGAATTGTTTTTCTAATGAATATAGTATAACATTAAATTGACTGGGAGGGATGAAAGTGAAATATATTTGTGAACTTTTTGAGATAAAATATCCAATTATTCAAGGCGGCATGGGGAATATAAGCAATGCAAGTCTTGCGGCTGCAGTATCCAATGCAGGGGGCCTGGGAACAATAGGGTGCGGTACCATGACTCCTGAACAGGTAGAAGCCATCATTCTCGAAACCAAAGATAAAACCAATAACAATTTTGCGTTGAACATTCCAATAAACGTTAGTCCATATACAGATGAATTAGTGAATCTTGTCCTGAAGCATGATATACCTGTAGTTTCCTTATCTGCAGGGAATCCTGCCCCTTTCATTCCACTATTGCAAAAAAAGAATATAAAAGTGATTGCCATCGTTGCGTCGGTCAAGCACGCACAAAAAGCGCAAGAAGCAGGGGCAGATGTGCTGGTCGCGGAAGGGTTTGAAGCCGCCGGCATCAACTCGAACCTGGAAATGACGACGTTTACACTCATTCCGCAAATCAGCAAGCATGTGACGCTTCCCGTTCTGGCCGCTGGAGGAATAGGCAATGGGCAGGGGTTGGCAGCTGCATTGATGCTGGGAGCTTCAGGCGTCCAATTGGGAACCAGGCTGATTGCTACACAAGAAGCACCGTTCCATCCGTCATATAAGCAGAAACTAATCGAAGCGATGGGCAATGATACAGTAATTTTGGGCAGATCATTTGGACAGGTCAGAAGGGTATTGAAGGACCCATATACCGAGAAAGTGCTGGATCTGGAGAAACAGGGTCTGTCTCCTGTGAATTATCGTGAAATGACCTCTGAAGTCCATCATATTAATGGAGCGATGAATGGGGATGTTACCAATGGTTTTATGAACAGCGGCCAGGTTGCCGGATTGATAGACGATATACCCACGGTAAAGGAATTACTTGATGGCATGATGAAAGATGCGAAAAAACAAATGGAGGATGGATTGAGCAGGCTCTCTGCCCCTTTTATGATTTGAGAACTAAGGGTACCGATCTTGTTATGTGTACATATCTACCTATTTAGGGGCTATTCACTTGGTTAACTATATCGAATGCTTGAGGTCAATTCGTCCTCAAGTTTTTTTCGTTTCGGGGCCATCTGATATTCTATTATCGTTCTTCATACAAGCATAGTTCTGTAGTAAATAGCCCGATAACAAAACATGGACTCCATAAGAACATTGTTTTAGGATAACATTATGGAAAAATTGCGGGTTAACTTGTGATACAATGTAAAATGTCCTTTTTGACATCATGGGTGCCCGGATTCATTTTGGTGCACTCCTTTTTATATGTAATAAAAGTTAGAAAAGGGGAAACCTCAATGGAAACTTTAATAATGGATATGATTGAAGCGTTTAAATCTTTATCTTATTTCGGTGTTTTACTAGCTTTGACTTTTGAATTCATTCCTGCTGAAATAGTTTTGCCACTGGCAGGATACTGGGTTTATCAAGGTGATTTGAATTTATACTTGACTATCCTTGCCGGTTCGCTTGGTGGGGTAACGGGACCATTGACGCTTTATGCCTTAGGCAAGTATGGCGGGAGGCCGCTTGTATTAAAGTTTGGAAAATACTTTTTAATCAAAGATGAGCAGTTGAACAAGGCTGACCGCTTCTTTGAAAGGTATGGTGGGGGAATTGCCTTCTTTGGACGGTTTGTACCAGGTATTCGTACCGCCGTGTCGCTGCCATGTGGAATATTGAAAATGAATATTTGGAAATTCATCTTATATACCTATATGGCGATGCTTCCTGTTACAAGCGTTTATGTTTATTTAGGGTTTAAGTTAGGACCTAGATGGGAGCAGGCGGGAGCCATCTTTTCACAATATGCGAATTTCTTGCTTATCCCCATTGCACTTATAGTCATTTGGTTCATTATGAAGACTCGAAAACAAAAGCAAAGAGAAAAAATAAAAGTCAATCCATAACAAAAAAGGCGCCATGAACAGGCGCCTTTTTGATTTATGTCATTATTAGCAGCATCCGCCGAAGCCGCCGCCGAATCCCCAACTGCATCCAATGATGATCAGCAAGATGAATAATACGATCAGCAATGCGAATCCGTTATCGAAACCGCCGCCACAACATTCGTTACCATTTCCACCCATTTGATTTCCTCCTCATATATATTATGAATTACATACCTAGCAAAACATCTTTACCGGGAATACTTCATACTATGTATTCTAGGCCGAAGTGTTTGCTTATTCATAAAAAATGGGCGTGGGCAAACCAAGGGATTAAGCCCGAATATTTTTTTGATTTCGTTTTGAATGTTATAATATACCATGTGGATTGTGGAGGAAGGGAGCTGAATTAAGTCATGAAAGTTGCCATTATAACGGATGTGCATGGTAATGCTTCAGCGTTAAAAGCCGTCCTTAGGGATATTGATCAAAGGGAAGAAATAGATCGTCTCTATTGTTTGGGAGATATGGTTGGGATTGGCCCGGATACAAATGAAGTCCTTGAACTTTTATTTTCAAGAAATGATTTATCGATGATAACTGGAAATCATGATGAAGCTGTCCTGGCCATCATTAACGGGGAGCCGCATCCGGACGGACATATTCATGTTAAGGAGCATCATGAATGGATAGCTGAAAGGATGCAGCGGAAATTCATAAATGAATTGGAAAAATTGCCTCGAACCATACATCATATCATTAATGATCACTCCGTTTACTTCACCCATTATCACATGGAACCGAAGAAATTGGATGAGCACATAAGCCAAAATCCATATAGTAAAATCGTTGAACCGAGTTTAAATAACTTGGAAATGCTTTTCAAAGATCAGCATCACGATTTAATAGGATTCGGACACCATCATCCTATCCACCTTTATAAAAATGACCGAACGATATTCCTGAACCCTGGTTCTCTTGGCTGTAATGGTGAACCAGTTGCTCCTTATGCCATTGTTTCAATTGAATATGCGGGTATTCAGGTAAAGCTTGAAAAAGTGGCCTATGATAATACATCGTTCCTGTCATCGTACCAAAGCTTACAAGTTCCAGAGCATGAATTCATTATACGTGCCTTCCATGGCGGGCAGCAGGCCTAAGACGTTTATAAAAGATGAAGGTTGGGGAAATGTTGAGCATAAAGGTACATGCCTGCGGATACGCTAATAGGCAAACAATATGAAGCTGGAGGTAGGTCATGAAGGAAAATGAACAGGTAATTCAAGAGCAGGAAGAGATGGAACGGCATAGTCTTGTCTGTAATGATGAATTGTTTAATAAGGATCTGTATGCCATTGTCGATGATACGATGCAAGAGGAAAAATAAACGGGGAAGACGCTGCAGGAAATGTCTGTAGCGTTTATTTTTACTTTGAATTGGTGGAAGTCCGATTTTTATTTTTAGTAAAAAATCACTTCCTGCCCGTTTGATCGCTCTTATTGCAGCCAGTGAAATCCCTGAAGTGAATCATTTGAAACCATTCTGGATTTATCCCATACTATATATAAGTTTCAAATCGAGAGGAGGGATGGCATGGGACATCATCATGGTCACTCCCGTGATCATGGGCACGGACACCACCATTCTAACAATAAAAAAGCATTGTTGGCATCTTTCTTATTAATCTCCACATTTATGATAGTAGAGGTCATTGGGGGATTCTTGACAAATAGTCTGGCTTTACTGTCGGATGCAGGTCACATGCTTAGCGATGCGGCAGCATTAGGGCTTAGTTATACAGCGATAAGGTTGGGGGAAAGGAAAGCGACATCGTCCAAATCGTTTGGGTATAAACGGTTTGAGATCATTGCTGCTTGCTTGAATGGATTGACATTGATCGTCATATCCGTATTCATTTTCTTTGAGGCAATTAAGAGGTTCCTGGATCCTCCTGAGGTTCAAAGCATGGGAATGCTAATGATTTCAATCATTGGCTTACTTGTTAATGTCATTGCCGCCTGGATTTTAATGAGCGGAGATAAGGAAGACAATCTGAATGTGCGAAGTGCTTTTTTACATGTCATTGGTGATATGCTTGGATCTGTGGGTGCCATTGCGGCCGCACTCTTGATTTATTTTTTCGATTGGGGAATTGCAGATCCGATTGCGAGCGTCATAGTCGCGATTTTAATTATTATCAGCGGTTTTAGGGTAATGAGGGATTCTTTCCATATCTTGATGGAGGGCACACCAGATCAAGTCGATATGGATGAAGTGAAAGCATCCTTGGTAAAATTGGACGGTGTATCCGATGTCCATGATCTCCATATCTGGACGATCACTTCTGGTTTTTTGACAATGAGCTGCCATGTTGTCATAGATGAGAACGGTAATCACGATTCAGTTTTAGCAGAAGCGCAAAAACTACTTCATGATCAGTTTGGAATTGAACATAGTACGATCCAAGTGGAAAGGCAGGAAGCGGGCTGTCCCAATCCACACGAGACATGTAATTGAAAGGCTGGCTCAGTTTAGAGCCAGCCTCTTTAGAGTGTAATGAGGAGCTCATGATTTTTACGATCACATAGCGGCATTCCTGTTAAAATGAATCGAGATCACTTACACAAAGTTACGAAGTGAAAATACCGGTTAATTTTACTGAGAACATAATCCTGACACATAAAAAGGGTAAAATTGAGGGAAAAGGCTTGGTGTTTTTTTATAGTTAGCATATACAAAATAATTCCACTATAATTCAGGAAGGAGGAATCCATATATGAAAAAAATTCTTGTAGTAGAAGATGAAATTGCCATATCGATGGTATTGAAAGCATATTTGGAGCGGGAAGGTTTTGATGTAGTCCAAGTTTACGATGGGCTAAAGGCCATTCCAGTGTTTGAAGAAACGAAGCCAGATCTTGTCCTGTTGGATGTCATGCTGCCGGGTAAGGAAGGCTGGGATATATTGAAGGAAATTCGGGAGGGCGATACATGTCCGGTTATCATGTTGACTGCACTGACAGATGTCGATTACAGATTATCGGGATTTAAGTCAGGTGCGGATGATTACATCTCCAAACCCTTCGTTGCTGAAGAAGTCGTGGCCCGGGTGCATGCCGTTTTAAGAAGATCATCATCGGTTGTTACGGAAGATGGTCATGTACACGAGTTTGGGAGTTTAATCATCGATGATCTGTCATATATGGTGCATTTGAATGGGGAAGAGATAAACTTGACGCCGCGTGATTTGTCTCTTCTCGTTTTTTTCGCTAAGCACCCTAATCAAATTTTCACGAGGGAACAGCTGCTCGACCAGGTGTGGGGCATGGATTATGACGGCAGTGACCGTGCGGTGGACCTGGCGATCAAACGTATCAGGAAGGCGATAGATGCATGGCCGGTAACTGAGGGGGAAATAAAAACATTGCGTGGATTGGGGTATCAATTGAGTGTCTATGAAAACTAAAAAAAGAACCACTTTACAACGCTATTGGACAAAGAGATACGTATTGACCTTGATTTCCGGTTTGATATTATTATCTGTTTTTTCCTTATGGTGGATGGAAAAAACGGCTTTGGAATATAGGCTCAGCCTTCTAAAGTACTTAGCGGATGAAACATCCGATCGGGCGATAAAGGAAAATGGCCAGATTGTCGTTGGCCCGATCCTTTCGGAAATTGTTGAGGAACGGGAGAAAATCCTCCATCTGAATCAACAGCCAATCATCTATATCGTCGATCCCGATGCCACCATCATATATACAATGCCGCAGTTGTATATCGATCCGGATGAAAATAAACTGCCGGACGTCATCATGAAAAATACGGAGTTGGTCCAGAAAGTCAAGATTTCCGACAACAAAGTATATGTCGTCAAATCCCCCATTACGTTCAATGATGAGACGAGAGGCTGGGTGGTCATTGCCCAGGAAGAAGGGGCATTGAAGGAAATCAACCAAGATCATGGTTTGTTGGCGATAATGATTGGAGGACTTCTGATTCTCGGAACGGGCGTCATTTATTTTCTTTCCAGGCAGATTTCGCGCCCCATCCAAGACGTAGCTAACGCCGCGGTCCAGGTTCGTGAAGGCAACTATGATATCCATTTCAAAGAGGAAGAGGAAATCAAGGAAGAAGAAATCTATGAACTGATAGAATCATTTAAGGAAATGACCAATCGATTGAAGGTCATGGAGAAGTTGCGGGCGGAATTGCTCGCGGGCGTAACCCATGATTTGAAAACGCCAGTCACTTCCATTAGCGGTCTGATACAAGCGGTGAAAGATGATGTCGTCAAGGGAGAGCAAAGTAAGGAATTCCTCGATATTTCATTAAAGGAAACTCAGCGTTTACAAGGTATGATAGAGGATTTACTCAATTATAATGCCATATCGGCAGGCGCTTTTAAAATCCGGGTGCAAAAAGAGAATATCAATATATTCATCAAGGAAATCGCTTATCGCTGGCAGGTGACCCAAGATGATGATCAAGCGTTCGCTTTGGAGATAAGCGTTCCTGATGAACCGGTCTTTGGTCAAATTGATTCTTTGCGGATGCAGCAAATCGTCATTAACCTTTTGAATAATGCCAGACATGCACTTGACGGCAAAGGCAAAATAGCGATTCATCTTTATGAAAAGGATGAAGAACGAATCTGTATTGATGTTCTGGACAGCGGGCGGGGGATTCCAAAGCATGAACAGCAATATGTGTTCGAACCATTTTATCGAGGCGAAAACAAAAAGTTGAAGGTACGCGGTTTAGGTTTGGGACTGCCATTCAGTAAGATGCTCGCAAAAGCGCAAAAGGGAGATCTTGTGCTTAAGGATAGCAATGAACAAGGCACCATCTTCACGATTGTCATAGAAAAAGCGGATCAAATATAAAAAAGGGTTGTCCTGGTAATGGACAACCCTCTTATTATGCAGAATGCTAACTAATTAAGCTAATTGGCTGATTGCCCGCCATAATTGTACATGACGGACCTTCCTTGGAAGGAAGCGTCCCATTTCCTCTTCATTATATCCTGCATGCAAGTTCTTATGATCGAAAATGATTGGCCGGCGAAGTAAATCCGGGTTATCTTGAATAAGCTTGCAAAGATCATTAAGCGGTGTATTATTTATATCGATATTCAGGCTTTTGAATTTTTTGGAACGGGTAGAGATGATTTCATCTGTCCCGCCTTCCGTTTTACGTAAAATCTCTTTTATTTCTTCTATAGAAAGAGGCTGGGAATATAGGTTACGTTCATTAAAGGAAATTTCGTTCTTCTTAAGCCAAGCTTTTGCTTTACGACAGGCTAAACTGCTTGGAGTAGTATAAATTGTTACCATTAAAATCGACTCCTTCAAAGTTTTCAAGTTTATTGGAATGAAATTATTTTTATATTTGTGATACTCTTACTTTAACGTTTCTTTGTGTCAGCAAGATGTCAAGAAAAATAAACTTAAATGTTATTTTAAAAGGAAAGGGAGAAAATGAAATGAAATCTGCCTTTAATGAAAAAGAAACGGTTTGGGTAATGAAACCGAATAAGGACCTGCATATGCCGATATTTAATAGTGATGTGAGAGAAGTATCATGACAGGGGATTTTTGGTCACCAGTCAGGCTATCGATACAAGTAGCGGGACTGGCGGGTATCCTTGTTTTCATTTTAGGAATTTTCCTTGCGCGAATGATGGCTAAAAAGCAATTCAGGGGAAGAGTCCTGTTGGAAACAGCGTTTTTATTGCCGCTTGTTTTGCCGCCGTCCGTCGTTGGTTTTTTATTGATCGTGATTTTTGGCAAGAATGGACTGCCGGGACAATTCATTGAAAGGGTTTTTGACCAGCCCTTGATGTTCACGTGGTGGGCTGCGGTCATTGCATCTACCGTGGTAGCTTTTCCGCTAATGTACCAATCCGCTAAAACGGGCTTTGAAGGTATAGATGAAGAAATTGAAAATGCAGCAAGGGTTGACGGGGCCGGGGAGTGGAGGTTATTCCTGTTTGTAACCCTCCCATTGGCGGTCAAATCGATCGTCACAGGTGCCATCCTAAGTTCAGCGCGTGCGTTGGGGGAATTCGGGGCCACACTCATGTTTGCCGGAAACATTCCCGGACAGACACAAACCATACCGACCGCGATTTATATCGCCATGGACTCCGGGAATATGACATTGGCCTGGCTATGGGTTGCCGTAATCATTGTCATTTCATTCATTATGCTTTTTATCGTGACATACATAAAATGAATGCTGTTTTTCGTATATGCTTATGAATAAGCGAGGTGCGGCTTCTACGTCCTCTTTATGGGTGAATCCGTTTTTTTCGTAAAGATTTCGTGCGGGAAGGTTCATTTTACCGGTCGAAACGGATATCTTTTCCCAGTCGACGTGTAATTGGAGAGCATGTAACAATGCGTCCGCAATACCCTGCCGAAAATAATCAGGATGGACGACCATTCGGCAAATCAGCAATTGGCCATTCTCTTTTGTATAAGATATGGCACCAGCTAAGGCATCACCCTTTAAATAGCATAAAAACGTTTCATGGCAATGTATGAATTGGTCATATGTTTCCAATAGAGGAGGTATATCGGCAAAACCGATCATTTCCGCTTCCACCTTATAGGATTCTTTCTGCAGTTTAAATAGCTGCTGGCCATAGTCTGATTCCAGGTCCCGAATTCTAATGATCAAATCCTATCACTCCTTTTCATTACATTATAATGGAAGAGGGGGATTATTGTTTCTAATCAGTCTGTGTTATAATCGACAAACAATATGAACTAATGAAATGAGGAAGAAATTTGTTAACATTTGAAGAAAAATTGAGCATCATTGAAACTTTTCCGGAATTACAGCGAAAAGACGTTTCATTGGGACGTGTGAACTTCCATTATCCAGATAGCGTCCAGGATAAAAAGATCGTCGTTCAGCACTTGCATCCCAATGGAAATGGGTTCGTTTACGCAGGGCATATGAGAAAAAAAGACACTGACCGTAAAGGTTTTATCAATATACGTGACTATAATGAAGCCGAATTAAAAGAATTGATCCAAAGAAGCGTGGATTACCTATCTGAACCTCCGGCTGAAATCGAAGAAGAGGAAAACGAGTTCGCTAGGTTGGAAGGGGCATGGATTGGCCCTGAAAAGCAAGAGCTTACACTTCAAAAGGAAGACCTGCTTTGGAATGTTTATTCAGGGTCGAATCTTGAGGAATGTTTCGAAAGTCCGGTTGAGGCGGAGCGCTACTTATTGGACGAAGGCTTCCGACAAAGCAAGAAGAGGAATATGTAGAATTTTAGGATAATTTGTCGGTTGATTTACGGCGATAATCTTGTTTTTTTAGGATTTTCCATGATATAATATGAGTAATTATTTTTGTTCGGAAAAGTTTGATAGAAGGATTTACTGTAATAGGATTCCTCTTGAAACATTATCCAGAACCAAAAATAGTAATAAAATGGATTTTTCCAAACACAGGAGGAACTATCATGGTACAAGGTAAAGTAAAATGGTTTAACGCAGAAAAAGGTTTCGGTTTCATCGAAGTTGAAGGCCAAGACGATGTATTCGTACATTTCTCAGCTATCCAAGGTGAAGGCTTCAAAACGCTTGAAGAAGGCCAAGAAGTTTCTTTCGAAATCGAGCAAGGCGCTCGTGGACCACAAGCTGCTAACGTTCAAAAATAATTGAACGCATATAAAAAAAAGACTCCGATTTTGGAGTCTTTTTATTTTTCTTTTTTTTCGGCGATTTCCTTTAATGCTTTGTCCAATTTTTCTTCGATCCGTTTAGTACGATTAAAATGCCCTGACAGGAAAAACACGATGAATATAACGAATGCGACAAGCACTAGCATGAAAAGGATAGGAAGGAACTGGGTTATATTCTCAGTCATTGGATATCATCTCCTTTTTTCTCCATTATACTTCATGCTTACCGTTGCTATGCTTGAGGGTGCCAAGTTTGAAAAAAAACACTGAAAGAGGATATGCGAAAACGCATATCCCCTTTCAGTCAGTTCTGGAATAGCGAAGCGAACTTTTGAAGTCTGTGCAGGTCTGATTCTTGATACATCTGTTCTATCTTCAATGTCACCAATAACTGGCTCTTCGCAAATAACATGTCCCGGAAATGATCGACCGCCCCACAAAAATGATTATAGTTGGTTTCGCCAGTGCCGAAGACTCCCGTTTTCAGGCGAGCAATAGGCAACTGTTCCAGTTCTTTATAAAAGGCAGCTGATTTAGCGGGAAGCTCCCCATTGCCCCATGTATAGGTGCCGACGATCAAGGCATCGTAATCCGGCAATGTACGTAAATCGAATTCATTCATTCGATATAGGAAAGCCTCAGGTAAAAGGGCAGCGAGGGCTTCAGCAAGCGCTTTTGTATTGCCGCCGGCAGAATGATAGACAATGGCGATTTTACAGCTCATCGAACCCATTGCTGGCATTTACTTGACTGTATGTCCTTGACTTCTGTTCGAAGAAATCGGTTTTGGTAAGGCCGATGGATTCATCATCGAACGTTTTGATCCATGGCATCGGGTTCTCGCCATACTCTTTATACAAATTTTCAAGGCCTAGCATACGTAACCGTTTGTTGGCGATATATTCGATGTACTCATTGAATTCTTCCAAATCGAGATCGGCCTTCGTTTGGATATCTTCGAGCATATATTCAGACCATTCCTTTTCGAGTTCGACTGCTTTTTCAATCGTTGTATAGATGAACTTCGTGTTTTCTTCATTATTTAACTCAGGATATTCATACATCAAGATTTGAACGAGCATGCCAATGAAATCGAAATGGACCATTTCATCGCGATGAATATAGGATATCATCGTAGCTGAACCGGTCATTAGATTTTGGCGCCCTAGATTATAATAAAAGGCGAAAGCCAGATAGAAATAAATCCCTTCAAGGTTCGTTGAATGGATCAGTGCCTCGAATAAATGCTGAGGGCTGGGATCGTCCACGAACGTTTGATAAGCATCAACGATCGGTTGGTTACGCTTAATCACTTCAGGATGTTCTTTGATGCGGTCGAAAAGCTGTTTTTGCTTGCCTACCGGAATCAAGGAAGCAAGGATATAGGAATAAGACTCATTATGGATCGATTCCTGCTGGGCCATGTTGGCCAGGATAGCTTTTGCCGCCGGATCTTTGATGTACCGAAGGATCTCTACTAAAGTGGGCGTTTGAAGACTGTCCATTCCAGCAATCATCGTAAGGATATCGAGAAAAGCGTCCTGGATATCTTCATCCAATTCGCCCCACTGCTTTTTATCCTGAATCATGTTCACGCTCGAAGGCTTCCAAAAGTTATTGATGAGCTGTGTATAGGTATCATAGAATTTTTCATACTGTATATCGTTCCAAAGGAGGAAGCCTGAAGCTTCTCCTTTGAAAACACCGGTTGCCTTTGTTGGATGCGTCGGTTCGAGCATCCGAATTTTTTTTATATGATTGGTCATTCGTGAAAACTCCTTTAAGAATAGATTACTGGGTCATGATTGACGTTAACTTGAACAGCTTTCGCAGGCATTGTCATATTCGGAAGACGTCGAACGAACATAATACGTTGATTTCAACCCGCTTTCCCATGCCGTTAAATGGATATCCAAAAGGACCTTCGCTTTGATTGTATTGTGTACATACAGATTAAAGCTGATTGCTTGGTCAATATGGCGTTGGCGGGCTGCATTCTGCCTGATGCTTTCCAGTTGATCCAAATTGAATCGCGTCTTTTTATAATATTCATACGTATTTGGCGTCAAGCCTGGTGCGGTCACCTTGAATTTGAAGTTTTTCTTTTCTTCGTAAAATTCAATTTCATACAAAGGATCGATTCCATCCGTGGAATTACCGATTTTGGCTGTCGATGAATTGGGGGCAATCGCCATTAAATAGCCATTACGGGTTCCGTGCTCCTGCACGTCTGCTTTTAAATCCAGCCATTTTTGATCTGTATAGTCACGCAGTTCGAAATAGTCCCCTGTATGCCAATCAGAACCTTCAAAGTATGGGTAAGATCCTTTTTCCTTGGCCAGTTCGTTGGATGCCTTGATAGTTAAGTAAGCGATCTTTTCGTATAAAGCATCTGCATAGCGAACAGCCTCATCGGATTCCCAATAAATATTCTGTGTGGCAAGTAAATGATGCCATCCAAACGTTCCTAAACCAATTGCCCGGTACCGTTTGTTCGAGATGGATGCTTGTTTGACAGGAAGATTATTCACATCAATGACATTGTCCAGCATACGGATCTGAATGGGAATCAATCTTTCCAGAACATCGCTGCCCACCGCTCGGGGCAAGTTAATGGATGAAAGGTTGCAGACAACGAAATCGCCGCTTTTACGAACCACAACAACGTCTCCATCTTCTGTTTCATATTCATCCGTGATCGTCGAAGGGCTTAGGTTTTGGGCAATCTCCGTGCAAAGGTTAGAACAATAAATCATACCTTTATGTTTATTCGGATTCTTCCGATTCACTTCATCGCGGTAGAACATATACGGTACGCCTTCTTCTAATTGAGAAATCATGATGCTTTTCATGATGTCCATCGCATTGATTTTTTCAAAGCTATAGTTTGGAAGCGTGCCATTTTCTGCGGCCTCGACAGCAAGTGCATAATGATTCCTGAAGCTTCCTTCGCCTTTCTTTTCGTCATAAAGATCTTCAAGTGAAAATCCAAGGGTTTGCTTAACGGTATGCGGATCGAAAAGATACCATTCTTTTCTGTCGCGTACAGCCTCCATGAATAAATCCGGTATGCATACACCTGTAAAAATATCATGTGCTTTTAATCGGTCATCCCCGTTTTGAGTCTTCAAATCGAGGAAGCTCATGATATCTTTATGCCAGGCATCCAAGTAAATCGCGATGGCGCCTTTACGTTGCCCCAATTGATCGACACTTACAGCTGTCTGGTTGAATAGTCGAATCCAGGGCGTTGTGCCGGAACTGTTTCCAGAGAAACCGCGGATATCTGAACCAAGCGAGCGAACCTTACCGACGTAAAGACCAACACCGCCGCCGAATTTAGATACTTTTGCCGCATCGTAGTTTGATAGGTAAATTCCGTCGATGGAATCTTCAATTGCGTCGATAAAGCAGGAGCTTAACTGTCCATGTGTTTTACCTGCATTGGAGAGTGTAGGAGTCGCAACGGTCATATAAAGGTTGGACATGGCCCAGTATGCTTCTTTTATCAGTTGCAGGCGGTGCTCCGTTTTTTCCATTCGCATGATTTCCATCGCGATGATCATGAAACGTTCTTGCGGCAGTTCGAAGACCTTGTCCTTTTTTGGGCGGGCCAGATAACGGTCATTCAATAAGTAGATGCCTATGTAAGAGAATAATTTATCTTTTTCCGGGTCGATCACCGATCCCAATTCCTCAATTTCCGCTTTTGTATATGAAGATAGCAGTTCTGGTTTATAAATGGGATAACGCTGACCTTCCGATAGCTGGGAGAGTTCTGTGATCAGCTCATAGAATGGGCCATAACTCTTGCCTTCATAACCTCGATTGGCTTGTGCATCCCTATACATTGTATTCAACAGTTCTGCTGCAGCAACGAAAGTCCAATCCGGGGCATCGATATCCACGCCTTCAAGAGCGAGCTGAATCAGTTTTTTTGAAGCCTGTTCTTCGGTTGAGTCACTTTTGCGATCAAGCCATTTTGTAAAACGCTTTTTGAACTTTTCCATATCGAGACGGCCTTCGAATTCCTTCGATAACATCTCAAGCTGGATGGATTTCGCTTCTGTGTCATTTTCACTTATGGTAGAGTTATATGTTTGAGTCATTAATAATCCTCCTTGTTAACTTCCGCTAAAATAAAAAAACCGCCCAAAGAATTGAGCGGATCAAACGATAGAATAAAAGAGGCATGAAAAAATAGCCGTTATACTATCGTTTCATCATCTCAATCCCCGAAGAATAAGAAACGTGAAAAATTCAAGGCAGGTCTCCTGACTCATGATCATCCTACTTTGAGTCCTTCCCGTATAGAGATCTATACAGTGGTTTTCTCATTTCGTCACATTTACAGTTGCGGGGACAGTTCCGGGTTTACACCGGATTCCCTTTTCAGCCATCACTGGCACCTTGGATTATAAAAATTCTATATATAGTTATTGGAATTGTTTATGTAATCAATATCTAGTATTTCTGCTTATATTATCGTAAGCCATATACGATGATAATTCAACTAATATATTTGAAAAAAACCAACCCTTATCTATTGACAAAGTGATGGAAGAGGGTGGGGGAATGAAAGATTTTATGGGGGAATGGATAAATCAAGCGCTGATTTTACGGGATTTTGTGTTAAAATAAAGTGTCTAGTAAAGGTGGCTCTCCGTTATTGCACTGAGGGGATTCGCGGAAAAATATTTATGAAAAAGGGGATAAAATCTTGGAAAAAGTATTAGTTTTTGGACATAAAAACCCGGATACAGACACAATCTGTTCAGCAATCGCTTATGCAGATCTTAAAAAACAGCTAGGTATCAACGCTGAACCAGTTCGTCTGGGTGAAGTGAATGGTGAAACTCAATATGCATTGGACCAATTCAAATTCGATGCTCCCCGTCTTGTGGAAAAAGTTGCAGGGGAAGCTGATGGCGTAATCCTGGTCGATCATAACGAACGCCAGCAAAGTGCTGAAGATATTGACCAAGTCCGTGTGTTGGAAGTTATCGACCATCACCGTATCGCTAACTTTGAAACAAGCGATCCATTATATTACCGTGCAGAACCAGTTGGCTGTACGGCAACCATCTTAAATAAAATTTATAAAGAAAACGGCATTGAAGTCCCTAAAGCAATCGCAGGTCTTATGCTGTCTGCCATCATTTCCGATTCTTTATTGTTCAAATCGCCGACTTGCACGGAGCAGGACGTTGCAGCAGCAATGGAACTCGCTGCCATTGCAGGAGTCGACGCTGAAAAATATGGCTTGGAAATGTTGAAAGCGGGAGCTGACTTAAGCGACAAAACGATTGCCCAGCTCATCACTCTTGATGCCAAGGAATTCTCCATGGGAATGGCTAAAGTGGAAATAGCACAGGTCAATGCCGTTGATCCGAACGAAGTCCTTGCTAAGCAAGCAGAATTGGAAGCAGCGATTGAAGCGGTCATCGAAGTGAAGGAATTGGACTTGTTCCTATTCGTCGTAACGGATATCCTGACTAATGATTCCGTTGCCTTGGCCCTTGGTAAAGCGGCATATGCGGTTGAAAAGGCATATGACGTTTCATTAAACAATAACATCGCCGTCTTGGAAGGCGTTGTATCGCGTAAAAAACAAATCGTGCCGGTCTTAACCGACGTATTCAGCAAATAATACAGGAAAAGGGTTGCTCATTAAAAACTTGGGCAGCCTTTTTCTGTACATTCGAAAAAAGACTCAACCATCCCATTAAGGGTGTTTGAGTCTTTTTTCTTAATTTAAAGATTCCTTTTCTTTTTCATAGGCGATGACAATCAATTCTTTATTGGCTTCCTCGCCAAGTTTGCTTTCAAAGCTTTTCAGTTCATTCAATAAATCCGGTGACAGATTTGCTGCCGTATAATCCTGCTCGGGTGTCATGCTTTTCGCTCCTTTCAAAAGGAAATGATTCATGTTATCTATTTTGTCGGTTTGAAAAGTTTCTATTCAGCAGAATTTTACTTCTTTAAGATATTTTACTTTCTGAGGTGGCGAGTTTTTCAAGCAATGTCGAACTTTCTTCATCGAGTCCTTGGACTTGGACAGGTATTCCCAAGAGCTGATATTTAAGAATAACCGTATCGACAGCACCGACTGCTGAAGCATCCCAGATCTTGGAATGGGAGAAGTCAATGACGATTGCATCGGCTTTTTCCTTGAAGTCGAACTTTGAAACAAAGTCTTGGACAGAAGCGAAAAATATTTGTCCGCTGATACGATAAGTGATTTTCTTAGCCTGGATGTCTGCCGATTTCTCTACTGCCACTTTAGAAATTTTAGCCGAGAAGAAAATCATGCTCAAAAGCACTCCGGCAAATACGCCTTTTGATAAGTCATGTGTATAAAGGACAATGAGGACCGTCACGATCATCACGGCTGCATCCGACTTAGGAGCTCTAGTGAGCCTCTTTAGGGAAGACCAGTCAAATGTCCCGATTGAAACCATGATCATGACTGCGACAAGTGCAGCCATCGGTATTTTGATAAGGACATCATTCAATACCACGATTAATACCATAAGGAATGCGCCCGCTACAAATGTCGAGAGCCGGCCCCTTCCACCAGATTTAATGTTGATACCGGATTGGCCGATCATCGCACATCCTGCCATGCCGCCAAAACATCCGGCGATGATATTCGCAATCCCCTGGCCTTTGGCTTCCTTATTCTTATTACTGTCCGTGTCAGTCATCTCATCGACAATTTGAGCCGTCAATAACGATTCAAGCAGTCCAACAAACGCAAGGGCAATGGAATAAGGGAAAATGATCGCCAAAGTTTCGAAGGTCAAAGGGATGTCTGGAAGCATGAACATCGGAAGCGCTTCGGTCAATTGCCCCATATCCCCAACCGTCCGCACCGTAGCCCCCGTGGTAACTGCAACGATCGTCATGAATATGATGGCGACAAGTGGTGAAGGTATGACTTTCGTGATCAGCGGAAAAAGATAAATGATAGCTAATGAAACGGCTGTCATGACATACATGATCCATGTTTCGTCCACGAAATGGGTGAGCTGTGCCGTGAAAATCAAGATGGCTAAAGAATTCACAAAACCAGTCATGACTGGCTTCGGAATGAACTTCATTAATTTCCCGATTTTTAAAACCCCTAGTAAAATTTGCAGCAAACCAGTCAATATGGTTGCAGCAAGTAAATAGTTCAAGCCATGATCTTTAACAAGGTCGACCATGACGAGTGCCATTGCGCCAGTGGCAGCCGATATCATTCCCGGCCTTCCTCCGACAAAGGAGATGACGATGGCAATGCAGAATGAGGCATATAGACCAACCATTGGGTCAACGCCAGCAATGATCGAAAAGGCAATCGCCTCTGGAATCAATGCCAAGGCAACGACAATACCCGAAAGAACATCTCCTCTAACGTTGCCGAACCATTCCTTTTTGTAAGCAGATGTATTCAAAGAAACACTCCTTCTTTTATATATGTGTGTTCATTTCTTTTTTAACGCACTAAATTATAGCATGAGTCCTTTATTCTATCTATATGGATAATATAAACGACAAATCGAGGGCTATTCATTTCTTATCTTACGAAGGAAAATGCTTTAAGAGAGAATAATTGGTATAAAAGGTGATTGAGCTATCATGTGAGGGAAGTCAATTATATCGAGGTAGGCGAATGCATACAGGTAAAGCTTGTAATAAAGTCAGTCGAATGGGATTTCCGTTAATGGCTTGGCCATTTTTGACGTAAGGGGCCCCTATAGGATTTTGTGAAATTCCCGCTAAGGGGGAGTGGAGTAAAACGGTAGAGATCTATTTCATAATTAAAAATCAAAAACATGGATATCCCTTTCCTGCTAGCTTTACGCCACCGATTGGAACCGATTCATGACATTCTACGCTTACTTGATTTATATCTTATCGAGCCCTATAGGGTGACCGTACCTTTACCATTCATATAATGAAAAAAAGATCGTGCTCTAACTGTGTCAATATGTGGGCAGGAAGTAAGAGAGTTTTTTTACCGGAATGATATTTTCCCGTTTTACCATATATGGAAGTGGTGAGGATGAAAAGCCAGCTCTATCAAAGTTTGGGAGTATGAACCGTCCTTGTGTTAAGAGGCTATTCCTCATCAATGATACTGGATTTACATAAAGGACATGTTACTTCTTTATAATGCTTGAACCTGATCTTTCGAAGGTCGCTTCTGGATAACATTGCGAATGCATTATATCTTGTGCCGCATGCACAAGTATTTTTATCTTTAACTATGTGTCTCTCATCCGTAGTAGCTGAATAAATGGTTGGAAAGAACATATATAACCCTCCTTGTTTTAATTTTAGGCAAATTAAAAAGGGGCAAGAAAATTAATTATAAAGTGATCCATTCAAGAAAAATCTTGGCAACCCGGCTGCCGTGACAACTAAGTTGTTGGTTTAGGCCCGTGGCTTTGCGTCTTTTACTTTCATAAAATTTGCCTGAATTAATCTTAACATAAAGTTCGATGTGTTATGAAGTGCTGGAAAAATACTTATCAGTTTGTGGGTGTGTCATAAGGGTTGGTGGACTATACGGATAGGCATGAACGTGACCCCTTCAAATCTCTTTTCCTTGATTTCTCTTCGATCATTCCCCATATAAAAAAGCTCCAGAAGTATCGAGCACTACAGCTGTATGAGCATTAAACAGGAAAAGCCTGCTTAAAGATGGAAGCAGGCTTCCTTGCCAAAAATGTGATTAATGTGATCTGGCCAACTCCGGATTGCGGTGCATCGCGAAATAGAGGACAAGTCCGGCTATGAGGAGTAACGTGCTGGTCGTGATGAAGACGGCAGAGAATCCGTAGAAACCAGCAACCATTCCGCCCATTGCGGGTCCGATGATATTGCCTAAAAAGCGCAGGCTCGTATTGTACCCAAGCACTTCCCCCTGCATTGCGACAGGCGCTTCTTGGCGAATGTAGGCAATCCTTACAGGGATGATGCCGCCTATTGCCATGCCTAGTATGAAACGTACAAAGACAAGCTGCCAAAAATGATTGATGAAGGCACCGGGCAAGTAGACAAGAGCTGTCAGAAAAAGAAGCAGCACAAGTATCTTCACATGTCCATGCCGATCACCTATCTTGCCCCAGTGACGCGCCATCAATAAATTCCCCAGGCCTGCTGCAGAAAAGGCGATTCCTGAATAAAAACCAAGATTGGAAGTTCCATGTAGCTCACCAACGTATAATGAAAGAATGGGCTGGATGCTGAAGTGGGCAACTTGGACAAGCGTGGAGATGAGCATGACATTCACCAGGATGGGATTCCTTAAGATATGTGAGAGAACCTCCCTGCTTGTATAGCTCGACTTCGTTCCCTTCTGCCGCTCCATTCGGTACTCCTTGGTTGCAAAAACAAGAAGACCAGAGATGAAAATGGTGATGGAGGTGAATTTAAAGGCGGTTGAATAGCCGAGTGTGTCTGCAAGGACGCCGCCAAGCAATGGTCCGAAAAGGGAACCGGTTATATTTCCCGTTTGTAAGGTTCCCAGTACACGTCCGGCAATTTCTTTTGGTGTTTGCGTTGATATGAAGGCCTGGGACATGGAAATGAAGCCAGTGAATATTCCTGTGAACATCCTTAGGACGAATAGCTGCCAAACATTTTCGACGAATCCCATCAGGAAGATGGACAGGCCCATCCCAAACGCGCAGGCAATCAAGATTTTCTTTCTGCCATACCGGTCACCAATCCGTCCCCAAATGGGGGAAAATAAAAAGGCTGTCACGAAAGTGATTCCAAAAGTCCATCCGGACCAATGCTGGATATATTGAGTCGAATAATCTCCGAATGTACCAATGTATAAGGATATGAATGGGAGAACCATCGTCATGCTCCCGCCTATGAAGAAATTGGCGAACCACATGATGAAAAGGTTCCGTTTAGCTATTTTATGAGCGTTCATTTTACATACAACACTTCTTTCCTCCAAAAAAACTTCGGGTTCCTAAATAATAGTATACAGAAATTAATTAATTTATTAAACGAATTTGTTTAACAGGTTTTTTAATGAATGGGCAAATGGTATAATGTGAAAATACTGATTTTTCAGAAAAATTAAATAAACAAAAGGTATTCATTTTTCCAATTAAAGGAGTTTTAAACATGTTGACGATTTTAGGGTTTTGTATGATTTTAACGTTTCTGGTCTTGGTCATCACGAAGCGGTTATCAGTGGTTGTCGCTTTTATCTTCACGGCAATAGCTTTTGGTCTGATTGGTGGGTTTGCCTCGGAAATGGGAGATATGATGGTTGCGGGTATTTTAAAGGTGACACCGACAGCAGTCATGATCGTTTTTGCTATTCTGTATTTTGGTTTAATGATTGACGTTGGTTTATTCGAGCCCATGATCGCTAAAATACTGAGTTTTGTAAAAGGAGATCCGCTAAAGGTTGTCATGGCAACCGCCATTATAACCATATTGGTAGGTTTGGACGGAGACGGTTCTTCTACATTCATGATCACTGTTTCGGCCATGCTGCCGCTTTATATCAAATTAGGGATGAACAGGCTCGTATTGGCCTGTGTCGTTGGTTTGGCCGCTGGCGTCATGAACATGATTCCATGGGGCGGTCCTTTGGTCAGGGCGGCCGCGAGCCTTCAGGTTGAAGTTTCGGAGTTATTCATTCCTCTTATTCCGGTCATGGTTTGCGGTCTTTTATGGACGCTTTTTTCGGCATATGTACTTGGCAAAAAGGAAAGGGAGAGATTGGGAGTCGGCTCCTTGGAGACGAACATCCAACCTGGTATGGGCGAACAGGCTGCAGCTGTTGAAACCGCACCTCAAGGAACATCCAGGCTTTTTTGGTTTAATTGGTTCTTGACGATTTTACTGATGGTATTGCTGGTGATGGAAGTGCTGCCGATCCAAATCTTATTTGCCTCCGCTTTTGCGATTGCACTATTCGTTAACTTTCCGAACCCAAAAGAACAGCAGGAAAGGATTTTAAGTCATGCCAATAGTTTCGTGATGATTTGTACACTCATTTTCGCAGCTGGGATTTTTACGGGTGTATTCACGGAAACAAAGATGATGGACTCGATGGCTGCTTCAATCGTAACTGTCATTCCGGAGTGGCTCGGGGCACATTTGCCACTGGTGGTAGCGCTGACGAGCATACCGATGGGGTTCATTTTCTCACCTGATGCCTATTATTTTGGCATTCTGCCAATCATAAGTGAAACGGCATCGAACTTCGGCATTGCCCCTGTAGAAATCGGAAGGGCGGCATTATTAGGTCATTCGACCGCAGGGTTCCCCTTATCGCCATTGGTGCCTGCAACATTCATATTGATTGGCCTTGTAGGCGTGGATTTTGGGGATCATCAAAAATTCCTGTTTAAATGGGCGTTTGGGACAACCATCATCATGACGATCGCAGCCATTACTTTCGGGGTCATCACTTTGTAAAAATGTGAGCCCATTAAGCTATAGTGTAATATCCTTGTCTGTGAATTTAGTAAGGTGTTCACTCTCATTGGTGTAATCTATTTTCCTATTTATGCCGCTATCTGTTTATTCTTCCATAATAGTGGAAAGTAATAAGAGGAAGATACATATAAGAGAGTGGAGGGAAGTTATCATGAACTATAAACAAAAGCTTATACTGCCTATGTGTGCTGCCTTTTTACTGTATGGATGCAATTCAGCGGATGATTCAAATCAGGCCGATAATAATGCCGAGGACATGACTACAGCGGGACAAGGAACAGATACAGAGGTTGATCCGCAGGTGAAAGCGGAAGTTAAAGATGTAGAAGGTAAAACACTTGGAACGGTGAACTTTACCGCTGAAGAGAATTCTGTAGTGATCGAGACCGCTTTGGAAGGTCTTGAGCCAGGCTACCATGGATTCCATGTGCACGAGAACGCAGCATGTGAGCCGGATGCCAAGGATGGCCCTTTCACTACAGCGGGAGGACACTTCAACCCAACTGGTGAAACGCATTCTAAACACGCAGGTGATATGCCCCCTTTATATGTAAAAGAAGATGGGACAGCAAAATATACGGCAACATTGGATAACATGACAATAGACCAACTGAAGAAAGAAGAGCTGGCTGTAATCGTTCATGCTAACCCAGACAACTTTGCCAATATTCCTGACCGCTATGAAGCCAATGGGAAAAAAGGACCGGATGCAGATACTTTGAAAACTGGTGATGCAGGCGATAGACAAGCTTGCGGGATTGTTGTAAGTGCAGATGCAAAATAACATGAATGAAGAGCGATTCCTCTAAAGAGGAATCGCTCTTTTCATGCAGGTAAGACTGATGACCGCTAAAATCTAAAAGCGGAAACCATTCTTTTTACGTATTAAGAAGGTTTTTTCTATTGTGATATAGAAGTAAGAATGGAAGTAATATTGCAGTAAAAGCAGATGGCATTAAAGATCAAAGTTAATTCTTACAGTGGAATGAAGTCCAAGGCATAAGTTTAATATAGAAAAATAAGATTTGGTTTAATCGATAAAAAAACCCGAACAGGGATCATGTCCACTAATTCGGGTTTGCTAAAATCATTTTGCCATAATGGAATCTTCGATTAGCTGTAATCTCTCAGCCACTTCTTCTTCAGAAAGGTTATGCTCGACTACATAGCGATTACGCGGATGCACTCGGCATTCATGGGTACAGCTGCGCATATGTTTGTGTTCATTCTCTTCGCTGCAAAGGATTTTCTTGTTGCATTCAGGATTAGCGCAATTGACATAGCGTTCACAAGGTTCGCCGGAATAAATATCGCGTCCGACGATTACATGTTCCTTTTGATTGATAGGTACGGCAATCCTTTCATCGAAAACATACATTTGGCCATCCCATAGCTCACCTTGGACCTCGGGATCCTTCCCGTATGTTGCGATGCCGCCGTGCAGCTGGCTTACATCTTCAAAGCCTTCCTCGACTAGCCAGCCGGAGAATTTCTCACAGCGGATACCGCCAGTGCAATACGTTAGGATTTTTTTGCCTTCGAACATTTCTTTATTTTCCCGTACCCATTCCGGAAGTTCACGGAAATTCGTGATTTCTGGCTTGATTGCACCCCTGAAATGTCCTAAATCAAATTCATAGTCATTTCTGGCATCAAGGACGATGGTGTTTTCATCTTGCATTTGCTCGAAGAATTCCTTCGGGCTCAAGTATTTGCCTGTCGTCTTGTTCGGGTTGATGTCGTCTTCCAAGCGAAGCGTTACAAGTTCATTGCGTGGACGAACATGCATTTTTTTGAAAGCATGGCCTTCAGCTTCATCTATTTTAAACACGATATCGGCAAAGCGGGGATCGCTTTTCATCATGTCCATATATTTGTCGGTTTGTTCGATCGTACCTGAAACCGTTCCGTTGATACCTTCTGAAGCCACCAAGATACGGCCTTTCAATTCAAGGGCTTTACATGCCGCAAGATGCTCGGCTGCGAATACTTCGTGATTCTCGATAGGTACATACAAATAATAAAGTAATACTCTATATGGTTTTGTTTCCATTTTTTATTTACCACCTATGTTTTATATTTGCAAGATATAAAGGGTGATCATTTAGACACTTTTCTCTTACAGATAATCATTATACCAAGAAAACGTAAAAATGATAAGGGCATGAAGAAAAATCAAGAGGAGTTGTATCGAATGTTGAAAGAGTTAATGAGATACCCAATCATTCAGGCACCGATGGCAGGAGGAGCTTCCACTCCGAAGCTTGCGGCTTCTGTATCCAATGCAGGAGGATTGGGCTTTCTCGCAGCTGGCTATAAGACTGCGGAAGAGATGATGGACGAGATAGGGCAGACCCGTCAGTTGACTGAACGCCCTTTTGGCGTGAATGTATTTGTGCCAGGCAACGAGCCGGCGGATGAAAATATATTATCTGGCTATCGTGAAAAGATCGAAAAAGAGGCCGAGAGCGTTGGGGCTGAGATTGGAAAAGCCGATAGTGATGACGATGATTGGGGTAATAAACTAGATGTATTGAAGGAGGCTGGGGTCGCGGTCGTCAGTTTTACGTTTGGATGTCCAACGGAAGATGTAATAAGGGAGCTCCAAGATGTCGGTTCCCTTATAGCAGTGACAGTAACCAACCTTCAGGAAGCAAAAAAGGCGGCGGGAGCAGGCGCGGACGTTCTATGTGTGCAGGGGTTTGAAGCAGGGGGGCACCGGGCCAGTTTTGATGACCGCACAGAAGATGATTACGGCCTTTTAGTATTGATTCGGATGATAGGGGCTGAGCTGGACTTACCGATCATTGCCGCGGGCGGACTGATGCATGGAAAGGATATCGCAGCCGTGCTCGAAGCGGGAGCAACAGCGGCGCAATTGGGTACCGCTTTCCTTCGCTGTCCCGAAAGCGGGGCTAGTCCGGTCCATAAGGCGGCGCTGGGAAATCCCCGATTTACTAAGACTGCTGTTACCCGAGCCTTCAGCGGCCGAAGGGCACGTGGGTTGGTGAATCACTTTTTAACGGAATATGATAGCGTTGCACCGGTCGCCTATCCTTATGTCCATCACATGACCAAACAAATGCGAAAAGCAGCCGGACAAAAGAACAATCCTGAATTGATGGCTTTGTGGGCAGGACAGGGTTATAAGTTGAGCAGGGAACTTCCTGCATCGGAATTGGTTGAACTGCTTGTGGATGAATTAAACTGAGGAGGGTTTGGATGCTGATGGAGATAAGGGAATTATTCTTGGATGAGCCACCCCCGATGCATTTATTGCTTTTGGCAGATCCTTCAAGGAAATTGGTCGAGGAATATTTGGGAAGCGGAACGTGCTTTGTTGCCATGGGTGATAACCGGATGATCGGCGTTTGTGTTTTACTGCAAAAAGCCCCGGAACTGATAGAGATAATGAACATCGCGGTCGATGAACAGTACCATGGAAGAGGAATCGGCAGGCAATTGATTGAACATGCGATAGGCCATGCAAGGGAACAGGGATATAAAATGATTGAAATCGGAACGGGCAATTCGGGGATAGGGCAGCTTGCCCTTTACCAAAAATGCGGTTTTAGAATAACTGGGATCGATCGGGATTTTTTTACTAGAAACTATTCCGAGGCCATTTATGAAAATGGGATTCAGTGCCAGGATATGATTCGCTTGTCACAAAGCTTGGACTAAGCAGGGATCATTCAAGTCTGACGGAAAAGCTTTACAGACAAAAGGGTGCGTCGAATTGCTTAGGGGGTATGAACTTGTTCTTTGGTGATATGATTTATCTTCTTTTTGCTTTACTAATGCCATTTTTATTTGCGATTGGTGTTTTCATATTAATTCGATCAACGAAAAGGCAAAAGGATTCTTTATCGGAAATTCGTAAAGACTCACATGAAAAATAGCAGTAAGAGAAAAGAGTGCAAAACAATGGCACTCTTTTCTCATTTTCACCTTTCTAAAAAAGCTTCCAAATTCCTTTTCACACTGGGCCATTCATGCTCGAGAATACTATAGACCACCGTATTCCTGATCCTCCCATCTTGCAGCTTTTTCTCCATCCTCAAAATCCCTTCTTCAAGGGCGCCGAGCCTGGTTATTGCGGCACGTGATCTTTTGTTGCATTCGTCTGTCCTGAATTCAACCCGTTTCATTTGCCACTTTTCAAAAGCATGCTGCAATAACAAGTACTTACATTCAGTGTTAATGGCTGTTCGCCATTTGTCGGGATGATACCAAGTCGCGCCGATTTCCAGCGATTGATTATGAAAGTGAATATTCCTTAAGCTCGTGCTGCCAACTACCGAATCATCTGTCCGATCGATAACGACAAATGGATGATGAAGTTCCTGTTCCCTTGCTCGAATGCCTTCCTTTACATAGGAGATCGCCTCTTCATATGACAAAATCTTTGTTGCACTCCATGTCCATATTTCAGATGGCAGGGAAGCGGCGTATAGCGGTTCGATATGATGTTCCATTATCGGGGTGAGTATCACGTGTTTACCGTATAATTCGAAATGCTTCATAGTTTCCTCCTCTTGATTGATATCTTCATTATAAAAATATTCTGGTTCTGCAATAAGGACCAATGCTGATATAATTTATGGAACCAGTTTGAAGGAGGACCAAATGTTTGAAATCACTTTAACCCTAGATAAAACGAACAAAGAAGCTTTATATGTGCAATTGTATAAATACTTTATAAAGGAAATCCAGAATGGACAAATAAAGGCCGGAATGAAACTGCCTTCTAAACGAAAACTGGCCTTGCATTTAGGGATAGGCCTGAATACAGTTGATACGGCTTATCAGCAGTTGATGGCGGAAGGATATGTGGAAAGTCAATTAAGGAAAGGGTACTACGTAGCCGATTTAGAACCGATTTCAGCTTTGAATGAGCCATTGCCTGTAACAGAAGGGATAATGGACCCTCTGAATGAAAGAAATGAGATAGATTACAATCATGGCCGCGTGGACGTGGATTCTTTCCCGCATGCCGTATGGAAAAAGTGCTTGAATAATACGTTGTATCTACAGGAAAGGGAAATGTTCATGAGCGGTGATCCACAAGGGGAATGGGGGCTTAGGGCTGAGATTTCATCCTATCTATTCCAATCAAGAGGAGTTCGCTGCGGGGCTGATCAAATCATCATTGGGGCAGGTACCCAGTATTTCATCCATCTTCTGCGGTTACTACTTGGAAATGAGCGGGTATTTGGGTTGGAAGATCCTGGCTTTCATCGGGTAAGGGAGGTACTGAGGCTGGAGGGGGCGGTTACGGAATTCATACCTTTGGATGAAAGTGGAATGAGTGTGGACTCATTGAAAGAGAGTACAGCGGATGTAGCCTATGTCACACCTTCCCATCAATTTCCTTCCGGTATGATCATGCCGATAACTAGACGGGTGGAATTATTGAATTGGGCGGTGGAAAAAAAAGGTTATATTATTGAGGATGATTATGACGGGGAATTCCGGCATGCAGGCAAACCGATTCCGTCGTTGCAGGGGTTGGACACAAATGGAAGGGTCGTCTACCTAGGCACGTTTTCAAAGTCGTTCATCCCATCGATCAGGGTGGGATTTATGGTGTTACCCATGGAGTTGTCTTGCCGATTTCAGCAGAAGTTAATCGGATATAAACAGACCGTTTCCAGACTGATTCAGGAAACGCTCTGTCTTTTTATGAAAAATGGACATTGGGAACGCCATCTGAATAAAATGCGAACGATTTATCGTAAAAAGAATAAGGTGCTGCTGAACGCAATGGAAGCGAGCTTCCATGATCGTGTAACCATAATCGGTGAAAAGTCAGGATTGCACGTTCTTTTAAACGTAAAAAACGGAAGCAGTGAGGCAGAGCTCATCCAAAGGGCTGCCAGTGTAGGGGTTAAAGTCCACCCAACATCGGTTTATCATTCAAAGAAAGTGAAAGATCCGACTATTTTGATTGGGTACGGTGGTTTAACCGAAAGGGAAATCGAAGCTGGAATCCGGCTTTTAAAAAAGGCATGGCTATAGCTTGGTGTGAAAGTAAGGAAACTCCTTGCTTCACACTTATTCTAAAATGATACAAGCTACCCATTTTAGTTTCTTATATTATTGAGGATTTTAAGGACCGTCTGGAAAAATACTTCCTGTTCTTCTTCAGTAATGCCTTCCAAGGCCTTTCCTTCGATTTTTTCTGCAATCTTAAGACATTTTGTATGTACCTCTTTGCCCCGGGGGGTCAGTTCGATTCGTTTTTCCTGTTCATCTTTACCAGGAACTTGTTTAATCATATTATTCTGTTCCATGCTGTTGACCGAACGTGTGATGATCACACTGTCTACATCCAGGTAACTGCAAATATCGGGGATTGTGGAATAGCCACAGTTCTTTAAGTAATTCAGGATTGTCCACTGATTATGGTAAATTTCAAGGGCTGTAATTTGTTCATTCATTTTGCTGACTAATGATCTCGATACTTGTAAATATTGATGAAATAATTGAGTAGGGTTCGTCATATGATTCTCCTTTATAATGGTCGACCAGTCCATTATATTCTTTAATTCTTAAAAGTCTATTGTAAAGAATCATTTATTTCAGTCAATGTTTATTTTTGGAAGCAAAGCGGGGAAGGGTAAAATTCTGGCAATATGAATGAATTGAGGGAAAGCTCAGTCTTCCCAAATCTCAAACAACAAAGGGGGAAGCATCTGCACAATCACAAGCAGAACATCAATCATGATGGAATATATTTCAGCCTGGAGACAAAGTCGAGAATTCATGTTTACCTACAGTTTTTTTGTGGTTTGTCCATTTGGGCGTTTATTTCCGTTCCAGGCACTCGCTTTCCGCGGGCGGTCGGCCCTCGGCGCTTTTGCACCTGCAGGGTCTCCCTTGGAGGCGCTTTTCCCGCAGGAGTCCCGAACACCCGCTCCAATCAACTTTGTTATAAGATTTAGTTTAGTTAGAAACCATACCTGAGAGGTTGAAGGTGCTGCCGGTACATCAATTAAAGATAGATACACTTTCCGGATCCCTTTTAGTCTACTGCTTGTAATATATGATGGGAAGAATATATTACTCTTTGAAATGGTCCATAAGTGCCGACGAAATTGGTAAAAGTATAAAACGCGCTGAATGCAGTATATCCTGCAAACAAAAACCAGCCTCTAAAAAGTGGCTGGTTTTTGTTTAAAACTTCTCGCTGGTGGAGCGGTGTTTTGTTTCTTTTTTATTTCGTTCTTCTTGATGTTCATATTTAATTTCATCAATTGGTAAATCATCAATGGGCATGACCACTTGATCACGTTCCAGCTGTTTCTCCTGATTTTTCTTGAAGGCCTTGGATTTATCATTACGCTCCTCAAGATACTTTTCTTTATCTTTATTATCCAATGTGAATCCCTCCATCTCTTTGTATCTCTTTTTCCCCTTATTGAGAAAATAAAACGTATAAGCGAAATATATGTGTCCCCGTTTCATAAATATAAGGAGAACAGGAAGGTGCAAGGAGGGTTTGTTCAGTGAATGTCGCCGTCTTTTTTCGCTGGTTTTGGAGGGGAATACTCCTTCTAGTCATATTAATCGTCATTCCGTATTCATGGGCGTTGATTTTAGCGCTGCTCACCGCCATTCTTTTGGATGGATTGGTCCGCATGATTGGTGAAACGGCAAGGCTGCATCGTTTTTGGGCAGTGTTAATTTCATTTGTTTTATATGTAGGCGGGCTTATGAGCATCACTTATTATTCTTTTTCGGTATTAATCAAGAAGGTCATTGTCTATTCGGAAGAATTTCCCGGTTTCATACGTGAAGTGTATTTGACGGCTATATTGCCAGTCATTAGGCAATGGGAACGGTATTCGCAAACTTTGCCGACAAACCTCATTCAATCGGTAGAACAGACGATGGAAAAGGGAGTCATGGCTCTGGAGGGGTTCACAGAGGGCTTTGTTCAGGATATGGTCCAGTTCGTGACACTCATTCCTGGACTTTTCATTGACTTTTTAATTTACTTAATCGCTTTATTCTTATTCAGTCTTGAATTGCCTAAATTAAGAAAAAAGGCAGTCCTTTATTTAAAGACATCCACCTATCAAAAAATTTCGCTAGTTTATCAAGATTTAAGTATGGCAGCCGTAGGCTTCATAAAGGCACAAATCCTGTTGAGTTTAATAACGTTCATCATGGCTTATGGAGGACTATGGTTGTTAAATGTGAAGTATATGATTCCATTGGCACTGTTAATAGTGGTGGTGGACATTCTTCCTATCTTGGGGACGGGATCTGTGCTGGTTCCTTGGGCAGCGATCGTTTGGGCTCAAGGAAATCATCATCTTGGTGTTGGCCTCATCATTCTATTCCTGGTCATTACCATCATAAGAAGGACCATCGAACCAAAAATCTATTCAGCAAATATGGGGTTGAGCCCATTGGCATCGTTGGTCAGTCTTTATTTAGGGTTTAAGATGCTTGGTTTCCTTGGGCTTTTCCTTGGACCTTCGATACTGATTGTTTATGATACGCTAAAGAGGGCAGGTGTCATTAAAACCAACTTCAAAATATGAAAGATTATTAGATGTTTTTGGCCTGATTTCTTAAATTTGACATATCTTTTACCGCTTTACCTTGACCGTTGCAATGATTGCAGTCCCGGGAAAAGAATTGAAGATAACGGGTTTTCCCTTTCCCTTTGCAGTGCTGGCAAATGGTTATGAGTTTCATGATTCTTCACTCCTTCAAAAAGTATCGCTTTTTTAACAGTATGAAACAATAAAGGTAGAACTATACTTCATGTAATCATCCAATGTTAAATGAAGCAGGTTTTATATAATATGTATTTATTTTATTTCATGTACCAGTTGAAAAAAAAATAACCCCCGCTCCTATTGTATTAGGAACGGGGGTTATTATCATGAAACGATTTCGGTTTGTGATATGATCGGGAATTCTTTCACTTCGCTTACGACTTTTGCCTGTTTATATATTTCAATATAACGAATATGGTGATCTTCCATTTCCTTTATCCTGAAGTTATAGGGACCATAAGTCAGGATATCACCTTGTTTGGCCTCATAATCCTCTGTAAGGATCCATCCGCCCATCGTATCAATATCTTCATCATTGATATCCAATCCGAGTAAATCATTCACTTCACTTACTAATACCTTGGCATCGATGATGTAGTGATCTTCTTTTAATTTGCGGACATCGGGAACTTCATCCAGGTCGAATTCATCGCGGATATCGCCAACGATTTCTTCAAGGATATCTTCAACGGTAACCAAACCTGAGGTACCGCCGTATTCATCCATGAGGATGGCCATGTGGATCCGTTCCTTTTGCATTTTTAAAAGTAAATCGTGAATCGGGATACTGTCAATGACACGGATGATCGGACGAACATATCGGTCGATCGTTGACGCTGCCTGATTGTTTCTGTCTATCATTTCAGTGAATAGCTCTTTGATATTGACCATTCCGATAACATGATCCTTATCACCATCAATGACAGGATATCGCGTAAAATTCTCTTCCGCCATTACGGTGAAAAACTGCTGGATCGTATCATCTTTGGATACCGTGGCAATTTCTGTACGTGGAACCATGATTTCTTTTGCGATCCGATCATCGAATTCAAAAATCTTATTCACATATTTAAACTCTGATTGGTTAATTTCGCCACTTTTGTAGCTTTCGGAAACAATGATTCGAAGCTCTTCTTCTGTATGAGCCAAATCATGTTCGGAAACCGCTTTTAATCCTAGCATTCTTGTAAGCGTCCTTGCAGAGCCATTCAGTACCCAGATGAATGGATACATGACTTTGTTAAAGGCAATTAAAGGTTTCGAAACCAATAATGTTACTTGCTCCGCTTTTTGAATCGCCAATGTTTTCGGTGCCAATTCTCCAACAACGACATGTATGAACGTAATGAAAGAAAAGGCAATTGCAACCGAGAGTGCATGTGAAGCTGAATTTGGAAGATTCAATTGATTAAAGAGTGGGTGCAAAATTTTTTCAACTGTCGGTTCCCCAAGGAATCCAAGCCCTAGGGCTGTAACGGTAATTCCGAGCTGACAAGTTGAGAGGTATTCATCCAGGTTGGAGATGACCTTCTTTGCTGAAATGGCATTCCTCGTTCCTTCTTCAATTAATTGATCGACCCTCGTGCTTCTCACTTTAACAATCGCAAACTCCGTAGCTACAAAAAATGCTGTTAAAGCAATTAAAATGGCAATAAGAACCAAGTTTATTATGTCCAAATAGTCTCCCTTAACTCGCCTTCGAGACGAATAAGGAGTACACCTCCTACATTTTTAAAATATACAAGTATATTTTTTTTGCCGTGCTGAATATTTTCGGGATTGCTTCTGTGGCCATAGATGTGCAGCCGCTTGAACTCCCATTTCTTTTAGTGATGAAGAGAATAATAGTATATGCCGATTAGCGATGCGTAGACGGGAAATAGAAGAATTTCTGTCTGAAGGAGTGCAGCCATTTTCCAAAAGGACACATATCCGTTACGCAAAGCAGCGCCTGTCCGTCACAACGAACATTCTTTAATGCCCCATCAAATCACCTCAATCTAATTAATTTAAATACTTTCATTATAGAAAGAGTTAATCATTCAGTCAAACAGCTTACGGCACCTTAAATCCGGTAAATTGCTTGTAAAGGATCAGTTTGAGCTAATAAATAGCTGTTTTTGACTGTTTTCTCTACTTTATTGTAACATATTATAGAATATTCAGAAAAATGAGGGCCGTTTCATAAAAAATTGCTCAGTTTCATTATTTTTTTGCTGGTACAAACATATTCTATAGAAACCAAGACAAGTTTTAAATGCAAGAATTAAAGGGGGTGGCAGCCATGAAAATCATGGAACGGATGGCAGCGATCATTGCCGGCAGCATGCTTGTAGGTGTGGGAATCAATTTTTTTCTGATACCTTATCATTTATTGGATGGCGGCATGATAGGGATTGGGCTGATTTTTCATTACTATATAGGACTTCCGACAGGACTGGGTGTGATTTTGAGCAGCATTCCATTATATATATATGCTTGGTACTTTGAAAAAAAATTATTCCTGAACAGCTTGCATGGCTTGCTTTTTTCCTCTTTATGCATCGATATTTTTTCCGACGCTGTCACAGGATGGAACCTCCCCATTTATGTAAGTGCGATAATCGGGGGAGGGTTGATTGGACTTGGAATCGGTTTAATGCTTCGGTATGGGACCTCTACAGGCGGAACCGATATGTTGGCACAGATCCTTTCCAGGAAAAGTGGACTCAATGTAGGTCTGCTGATTTTTTTCATTGATGGGTGTGTACTGCTTTGCGGATTGAGCGTTGTGGGGACTTCAATCTTTTTATATTCATTTTTAACGATCATCGCGGTAGGCATGCTGACTTCAGTCACCGTAATGCGAACCATTTGATGTGAAATTATGTATAAAAATCTGAAAAAAGGAAAGGATGGGCAATATGAAGAGGACAGATTTTTAGTCTAATAAATAGTAAAGGGAAGTTCATATGAAAAAACTTTATATGTGTACTGCGTTGTTAGTTATGCTGGCAGGGTGTCAAGAGTCTGAAATGCCAGAGGATAAGGAAGTGAACAGTGCTGTTCCAGAGTCGATGGATGCATCAATTGTCATTAAAGGGAAAGTGGAGCCTGGAAAAGAAGTCATTCTTGAAACGGCAGTGAAACAGGGAAGCCAATTGGTGAATGAAGCTGATGAGGTGCTGTTTGAAGTGAGAAAGTCCGGACAGGATAAACGGGAAATGCTTGAAGCAAAGAATACTGGAAGTGGCATGTATCAAGTGATGCATACTTTTGAGGAACAAGGCAAATATATTGTAGTGTCCCATGTAACGGCTAAAGGCCTTCATGTAATGCCTGAAAAGGAAGTCGTCGTTCCAGGACATGAAAGTGAAGGTGCATCGGTTCACCCTAGTACGGATGTATCTATCGGGTTTCAAAGTAACCCTGTAAAGGCAGGAAACAGTTCGAACTTTGAAGCGACGGTTGAATTGAATGGGAAGCCGCTGACAAATGCAGATGTGAATTTCGAGGTGTGGAAGGAAGGCAGCGAAGAGAGTCATTTCACCAAGGCTGAAGAAGATGGGAATGGAACATATCTAAATAAGGTATCTTTCGAAGAAGCGGGAACCTATAAGGTCCAGGTCCATGTTGAAAAAGACGAAGTGCATGAACACCAACTGCAAACTATTCATGTCAATTGATTGTTTTTTGGATCGAATCGTTTAAATAGGTTTTATTACTTCGTTAAATGGGAAGTTAAAGGATAACGGTACAGCAGAAAAGGAGGGTAAGCATGAATAATCAAATAATCAACAAGTATAAAGATCTCGGGATTCATATTGAAAAAACGAAATCACGGCAGGAGATTTTCACTAATGTTTCACAAAATGATTCATCCTTACTCACTGCCGCTGTTTTTTCTCAAATTTCCCAAAAAGGGGAGCTAAAAGAATATTGATGTAAAGAGACCGGAGTACATAGCAGCTGGTCTTTTTTTGTGCAATCCTGAATGTGGTGCATTGTGAAACTGGATATGAAAAATCGAATAGAACGTTATGAGCTGAATAGGATAGAAGGACAAACAATTTGAAATTAGCGGTAAGGGGAGTCCGATAGCATGATATCACAGCTTATTATGACGATATTGAATTGGTTTGCGGAAATGGGCTATATGGGGATTTTATTGGGGCTGATGGTTGAAATCATACCGAGTGAGCTTGTTCTAGGATACGGTGGTTATGTGGTAGGCCTGGGGAAAATGAATTTTTGGGGAGCTGTTCTTGCCGGTGTGGCAGGCGGGACGATGGCACAATTATTTCTCTATTGGGCGGGGTATTATGGAGGAAGGCCCTTTCTCTTGAAATATGGAAAATATATTCTAATTAAAGAAAATCATATTGTACATGCTGAAGAGTGGTTTAAGCGGTATGGCGTGGGCGTGGTTTTTACGGCTCGATTCATTCCGGTTGTTCGCCATGCCATTTCCATCCCTGCCGGAATTGCGAGGATGTCAGTATGGAAGTTTATATTTTATACGGTTGCGGCTGTCATACCTTGGACCATATTGTTCCTGACCTTAGGAAGGATCCTCGGCGAGAATTGGCAGCAAATCCGGGAAATAACTGAACCTTATCTAATACCGGCTGCTGGTTTTTCCTTTATCCTCATCATGATGTATATCTTATGGAAAAAAAAGAGCACACCTCCAATCGTAACGGTCAAAAAAATGGGACGGTTTCCCGATAAATGAACAAATCGTTAAAAAACAGCCACGTAAAATAACCTTTTACGTGGCTGTTTTTGATCATTAACCTTGGGTACCTTCAAGAGGAAGATGTACGACCTTTTTTGTGACCTCGATGGAACGGATGGCGTGATCTTCCATTTCAATCACTTTAAAGCAGAATCCGTCTTTTTCCATGATGTCCCCTACCTTCACATCATAGTTTTCAGTAAGGACCCATCCGCCTATAGTATCGACATCATCTTCTTCCAAGTGAATGCCAAGAAGATCATTCACTTCCTTTACAAGAAGTTTAGAGTCCAAAATATAATGTCCTTCTTTAATTTTCCTGATTGAGGCAACTTCATCGATATCGAATTCATCACGAATTTCCCCAACGATTTCCTCGAGGATATCCTCGACTGTGACAAGTCCGGAAGTTCCGCCGTATTCATCCATCAAAATAGCCATATGAATGCGTTCTTTTTGCATTTTTAACAGCAAATCGTGAATTGGTATATTTTCCATTACCCGAATGATCGGACGAGCGTAATTTTCAATCGCTTTGATATGGATTTCCCGGTTCTTGATAAGATCCGAGAAAACTTCCTTTAAGTTCACTAGGCCGATGACATGGTCTTTATCACCTTCGACAACAGGATATCTAGTGTATTTTTCCAATTTGGCCACATCGACGAATTCCTGTACCGTTTCATCCTTGGATATGGTCATGATTTCTGTCCGTGGAACCATGATTTCCTTGGCAACTCGATCATCGAATTCAAAGATGTTATTTACATATTTAAATTCCGACTGGTTAATCTCCCCGCTTTTATAGCTATCTGACAGGATGAAACGCAATTCTTCTTCCGTATGGGCTATTTCGCTTTCGGATGCTGGCTTAAAGCCAAATAATCCGACAACGAATCGGGAAGAATGGTTCAAGGCCCAGATGAAGGGAAAGGCTATCTTATGGAAAAAAATCAGCGGGCCGGCAATTGCCAAGGTCACTTGCTCAGCCTTTTGGATGGCAACCGTCTTTGGAGCCAATTCACCTACAACCACATTCAGGAACGTAATCAGGGAAAATGAAATGACAAATGTCAGAATGCTTGTAACTTCCTGTGGGATATTCAAGGCATTGAATAAGGGCCCAACCATTTTGAGGACGGTCGGTTGTCCTAACCACCCCAGTCCAAGGGCAGTAACGGTAATTCCTAGCTGTGTCGCGGATAGGTATTCATCAAGATCGGATGTAACCTTCTTTGCCGCAATGGCTTTTTTGTTTCCTTCTTCAATCAGTTGATCGATCCTGGAGCTGCGAACCCTTATGATCGAAAATTCCGAAGCTACAAAAAAGGCTGTTAAAGCAATTAAAATAATGACAAATAAAAAACTTAATATGTCCAATTAGTGTGGGACTTTATTGAATCGCCAGATGTGCCGAACGATTTAATTATCCCAGTCACCTCCCAAAACCAATAATGAATGAAATGATATTAGTATATAAAATGTTAGATGGAAAAATAATTCGCTATCTTGTATGAAATCTGGTTTTTATTTTCAATCTATAGGATCATTCACCTCGATCAGTAGTGGAACCTTCCTATTAGTATAAGTAACTGGACGTCAATCAGTCAAAAATTTCACACTAAAACCCTAAGGAAAAAAGGATATTTATCCATTATTTAGTTTTTAATTGTATGGAAAAGGTCGTTAGGAAATCGGTAGAGTGACAGGATAATGTTCCTTGATGCTTTAAAACGATTTCTTTACAGACGAATAATCCCAATCCCGTTCCTCTTTTTTTTGTGGTGATGAATGGCTCAAAAATATTCGGCAGGACGTCGTCAGGTATCTTCGGCCCATTATTCGATATATTTAAAGTAAGAATGCCGGGTGGCGATTCAGAGCCTGAAATGTAAATGGATGGGGAAGGCATCCCTGCAACCACATCAAGAGCATTTAATATAATATTTAGTAAAACTTGACGGAATTCTTCTTTAGAACCCGAAATTACGGCATCCTCGGCAATATTGCATGTAATGGAAGCATTAACTTCCAAAATGCTGGGATATAAAAATTCGATCACCTCATTCACAAGCTGAGCAATGGAAAATAGATCAGGTTGTGTTGTTGAAGTCTCCTTTTTGGAAATATTAAGAAATTGCGTGATCCGGTAATTGAGCTGATCCAATTCCTTTGAAATGATATCAAGGTACTTTATCTCAGGTTGTTCTGCCTGTAATAATTGTATGAATCCCATGATGGAAGTCAGTGGATTTCTGAATTCATGGACAAAGCTTGAGGTCATTTGGCCAAGGAGCGTCAAACGGTCTTTATGGTTTGGGCTTATGAATTGATAGCGTTCTTCAAGTTCCATCGTTTTCAATTCGGTATAATGGGATAATGCAAAATGAATGAGTTTATCGAAGTAAACGTTTACCCGTTTTATTAGAGCCGATATTTCTTCTTTGTGTGCTCCGGAATTCAAAATGTGCTCTATGATGACGGATCTCCCGATGGTTGCAGTGGAAAAGAAATTTTCCATATCCAATTGCTTAGTAACGCGATCAGCCGCAATTTTTTCCCCTACGACCTTCAGTACATCGTCTATGTCAGTATCCGATTTTCCAACCTGCTCCATTAGCAAATTAAAAATATTTTCGACTTCTCCTTTGAAATACCCCAGATATCCGTCCGGTAAATGCAGCAACTCATCTTTCCATTTGGAAATGATACTGTTTTTTTGAGAAGATAAAAAGTGAATGGTCATTTCTCGATTAGATACCATTTTGCCCTCCATACTGTAGGAAAATGAATTTACTTTTGACCCAGAAAGTGCTTTATTTGAATAAAATTACAAAATATCAAAATAATTACAACTTGTTTTCATGATAACAGATTACTGTTCCTTTAACATGTGTCAATTGGATAAATATTCGGCAATCAATCAATAAATACCTTTTTTTGACACAGTTTTATTACAGTAATTACAGGAATAAATAACAAAAAAAGGTATCCGTAAAGTTAATGACGGTTACCTTTTTTATGAAATGCATATGGTTCGATGTGTACGATCACATGCTGGATATTATATTCCTTCAAAAGATTTTCTTCGATTCTAACTGTAATATCATGACCTTGAATGACGGTCAAAAGAGGGTTGACATGAACGGTAGTTTCGAGCAGGATTTCACTTCCGTGCATCCGTGCTTTAATTTCACTCATGTCTTTAACACCCTCTGTCAATATAATCGTTTGTCCGATCTTTTGCAGGAGCTGCTCGTCGAAACCATCGGTTAAAGAGATGGACGCATCACGAAAGATATCCCAGGCCGTTTTGCATATGATGACCCCAACGACTGCTGCAGCTATCGCATCCAGCCAAGGGATTCCCAACTTAGTACCGATGATTCCAATGAAAGCACCAACACTGACAAGGGCATCGGAACGATTATCCTGAGCAACGGCATAGATGGAAGAGCTGTTGATTTTTTTACTTAATGTAAGGTTATAACGGTAGATTCCGTACATGAAGATGGCAGAGAATAGAGCGACATAACCGGTCAGCATACTGGGTACGGTTGTTGAATCTTGGTGAAAGAAGGATTCAATGGCACTGTATACAACCTGAAGGCCCACAGTGATCATGATGAAGGCAGCTACCAATGACGCTACGGTTTCCGCCCGTAAATGACCATATGAATGATTATCATCAGGAGGTCTCTTTGAAATTTTCAAACCAATCAAAACGGCTATGGAAGCGATGATGTCGGTCGTATTATTTAAACCATCAGCCCAAAGCCCTTTAGAATCACCGAAATAACCAAATGACAATTTAAGAGCAGACAAGAATATGTAAGCGGCAATGCTTATGTAGGCGCCTTTTTCAGCTGATATCGAATGTTTATCCATGTCCATTCCCTCCCCAATGTAAATTAGGCTTTTAATGAAATCAAACCTTAGTGAGTCTATAGAAAAATTGTCGTATTCTAACTTGGTTATCGGCAGGTGTATTGAAAGTCTGTAAAGAAGTTGGATAAACGAAATGATATTTACATGAAATGGTAAAAAGGTGAGTTTCGATGACATGTACAGTTTTTCTTTAATTGGCATTTAAAGAAACTAATAGATATTCTAACCGATGATCGAAAATTAAATACTTCCACAAGGGAGCCTAAAGGCTGGGAGTGAACGGTTCTGGTTCAGCCATTTTGAACCTGATAGTCAGCACTGATGCTGGATGTGGTTTTGGGCAGCAATTAGCAACCCGGTGTTTTTCGGCTGCTCCGAATGTAATACTGAAAAAATCCTATTAACAAAAAGGCAGGATTCTATATGAATCCGGCCTTTTTCGGAGAATGTATGACTCGAACCACTCAGGTAGAAACCGTTCATTTTTCATTTTGCAATGAATACCGAACATGGTGCGTTTTTCGCAATGGAACTACTTGTACTGCCAAGGAAGAATTTTTCCAAACCGCTTTTATCGCTATTGCCGACAACGATAAGATCAGCTGAATTTCTCGCTGCAAAGTCACATACGCTATCTGGCGCATATCCTTCCAATAGTTCGAATTTCCCCGTCACTTGACATTCACTTAACAATCTCAACGTATTACTTTCTGCGTTCTGAATACTATTCTCGAGGGCGGAGGGGGTGTCATTTACCTTTTGATTTCTTGGCTGGTCAACCTCAACAACAGGATGTGTCTGGACTGGATCCACATAAAATCCGGCAGAGGGCACGAACCCCGGCGCGGAGGCGTTACCCATGATACGCTGTTCAACCTTATCATTTAGGACATGAACGACGGTCAACTCAGCTTTTGGAAATGCCTTTTTCAATGTTGCTCCATATTCGACGGCCCGTTTACTTTCTTCATTTCCATCAAAAGCGACGACAATATGTTTTAAGTCTTTCATTACTATCATCTCTCCCCTGTATAAGACCTTAATAGTGTTATACCCGCTTTTAAATGGCTTCACGCCTTTAATCGGTATATAGATTGCCTTTTACGGGTAAAGGATAGATATGAGCATAGTTAAAATGGTAGGATGAAAATTGGTCCTTCAGTTAATTGGCAGGCACAGACGATGAAGGGATATCATCGGTAAGGATGCCGATTCGCGTGTAAAGTGCTACAAGAAAAGAGCGCCTTTTATTCAATCGACGAGTTTTCTTTAACAAAAAGGGTAAAATATTTTTAATGAAACATGTCGCAGATGGGAAATTGGGGGTACAAATGAGAGGGTTAGTGAAATTAGGTCTAATTATAATATTGGCGATTGCAGTTGTAGGCGCCGGTTCACTATTGTATTTCAGGCAGGGTGCTGATATAAGTCATCTTGAAAATAGTCTTCAGCAACCGACAGGAATCTATGATCTGGATGGGAATCTAGCCAGTACGATCACGGCAAATAAATCCGAGGGCGTCTCGATAGATGAAATACCGGAACATATGAAACAAGCGGTGGTTTCCATTGAGGATCACCGTTTTTATGAACATCACGGCATAGATTATCAAGGGATCATGCGGGCTTTGGTTAAAAATGCGAAGGCTGGAAGTGTTGTTGAAGGCGGGAGCACGCTCACCCAGCAGCTTGTGAAAATCACGATGCTGGAATCGGAACGAACATTGAAGAGGAAGATAGAAGAGTTTTTTCTAGCCCAGGAAGTTGAAAATCAATATACAAAAGATGAGATCCTGGAAATGTACCTGAATCAAGTTTATTTTGGCCATGGGGCATGGGGGATCAAAAAGGCTGCAAATATTTATTTTTCCAAAGAGGTCTCTGAATTGACCGTTGCCGAGGCAGCTTTGCTGGCGGGAGTCATTAACTTGCCATCCAAACTTGATCCATACAAGAATTTGGACGGTGCAGTGAAGCGGCGTGATTTGGTTCTTTCGCGAATGGCGGAACATGGTTATTTGACGAAAGATGAAGAAGCGGCCGCAAAAAAAGATTCGGTGACACTTCTTATGGGGGAGAAGGAAACCGATCCATTAAGAGGTAAGTATCCTTATTATGTCGATCATGTTTTATCGGAAGCATCGAGTAAATATGGAATTAAACTTGAGGAGCTGCTTTCAAAGGGGTATAAAATTTACACGACCCTGGACCAGTCCATGCAGCAGGCTACAGAAAGCGTGTATGAGAATTCAGCCAATTTTCCGGTTGGAACGAGTACAGAGGAACTGGTTCAAAGCGGGTCTGTCCTTCTTGATCCTGAAACAGGCGGCATAAAAGCACTTGTCGGCGGGAGGGGTGAACACCAATTCATGGGATATAACCGGGCAACCCAACTGACAAGGTCTCCTGGTTCATCCATTAAACCGCTTGTCGTTTACACGCCGGCTGTTGAAGAGGGATATGATATCACTGACCCTTTAAAGGATGAAAAAATGAGCTTCGGTGAATATGAGCCAACAAACCTGAGTGGTCAATATAAAGGAGAAGTCCCCATGTATGAAGCGGTGATGAATTCCTTGAATGTACCGACGGTTTGGCTATTGAATGAGATTGGCATCGATAGGGGGCTTGATTCACTTAAGCGGTTTGGGATTCCATATGACAAGGATGATCGAAACCTGTCTATCGCTTTAGGAGGGATGAAAAAAGGTGTGTCCCCGCTGCAGATGGCAGGAGCCTTTTCTGCTTTCGCCAACGAAGGGGAACGGATGGAAACCCACGCCATTGTAAGGATAGAAAATGCCGATGGAAAAGAGGTTGCCGCCTGGAAAGAGAAAAGCACCAAAGTGACCTCTGTAGCCGCCGTCGACAAAATGAATGCCATGCTGCTTGGAACAGTGGAATATGGCACAGCGAAAAACGCGGCTGTTTCCGGTTATGAAATAGCAGGTAAAACAGGATCTACACAAGTTCCCATCGAAGGAGTATCAGGGGTTAAAGATCAATGGTTCATCGGTTATTCACCTTCGCTGGTCGGTGCTGTTTGGGCGGGATATGATAAGACGGACGCAAAACATTATCTAACGACACACAGCAGTCAGGGAAGTGCACTCATCTTTCAAAAAATAATGTCGAAAGCCTTACAGAATCAAGCTGCTCAATCTTTTAAAGCTCAAGATATCGGTCCGCTTATAGCAGAACAACAGGCACTTATAGCTGACCAACAGGAGAAGGAAGAAGAGGAGAAGAAGAGACAATATTGGATTGACAAAGGAAATGAAATACGGGAAGGCTTGAATAAATGGAGGGACTGGGAGGTTCCGTGGTGATTCCCAGGTCCGGGAGCATGATCAAGCCTTTCTAAATCAAATCAACAAAAAAGACTGTCAATCATTGACAGTCTTTCATCATTCTTAAAAAATGAGATTTGCTATTATGCCGATTACGACGATTGCGCCTATCACCATTAAAATGGTTCTCATATAAATACACCCTCTTCAAACGTAGTTGGAATCATTTAAATATTTACGGTTTGGTTCGATTGGAAACGAAATGCACTTTCATCATTTTCTTTACAAATAGCCTGTACTTTTTCAAGCATGGCGTGTACATTCTCGCCTTCAAGTATGACTTTCATCGTTGCACACTCTTGAAGAATGAGCACGAAGGATACGAAAGTCGAAAGTTTCTTGGCATCGACCAATTTATGGTTGCAGATAAAATATATATTTCCTTTAAATTCTTTTGTAACTTGATATAGGTTCATGATTTGTCGCATGGATAATCTTTTATTTGTTTGAATGTCAGAAGAAATCACTTTATTCATGTCGTTTACTCCTTTTGTTTTTATACTTTTGGAAAAGCATAATCAAGATGTCAATTCAGCTACAACGTTTAAAAATGAACAAGAATGTTTTGGACTTTTTTTATGTAATTGTTAGCGGGTCATGTTGTATATTTACCCGCGTGAAAGATTTTGAAACCTATTTGAAAATTTCAATTTTTGGAGGGGGAATGAACAATGCTCACGCTTATTAAAAATGGGGAGCTTTATGGACCGGAATATATGGGCCAAAAAGATATCCTCTTGGTTGGAAAGCAAATTGGCTTCATTGAGGACCAGATTGATGTACCTGCCAATTTCGTTGAAATGAAAGTGATTGATGCGAGTGGTCAAATTGTGGCTCCGGGTTTTATAGATGCCCACGTACATATTATCGGCGGAGGCGGGGAAGGGGGTTTTAAAACGAGGACACCTGAAATCCAATTAACAGATGCCACTTTAGCCGGTATAACGACTTTGGTAGGGGTCATCGGCACAGATGGTACGACAAGGACGATGCCTGCACTGCTCGCTAAAGCGAGAGCGCTTGAAGAAGAAGGAATTAGCTGCTTCGTTCAGACTGGTTCGTATCAAGTTCCAGTCAAGACGTTAACCGGAAAGATCGAGGATGATTTGATTCTTGTGGATAAAATTATCGGTGTTGGCGAAATAGCCATTGCCGATCATCGTTCTTCTCAGCCGACTGCAGCTGAACTCGCTAAACTGGCCTCGCAGGCACGTAATGGAGGTCTGTTATCCGGGAAAAGCGGTATCGTCAATATTCATGTCGGCGACAGTCTAGATCATTTGCACGTAATTGAAAAAGTTGTCGAGACAACGGAAATTCCGATCACTCAGTTCTACCCTACACATATAAACCGAAATCCGCATTTATTTAATGCAGGGGTGGAATATGCAAAAAAAGGGGGGTATATAGATTTTACGACAAGTACAATCCAGAAATTCCTTGAAGAAGGCGAGGTCAAAGCAAGTACAGCAATTAAAATGGCACTAGAAGAAGGCGTTGAAATCGGGCAGATCACCATAACTTCAGATGGGCAAGCCAGCCTGCCTGACTTCGATGGAAGCGGTAACCTGCGCGGTTTGAACATTGGTACATGCATGTCGTTATATGATTGTGTTGTCGATGCGGTCCTCGAGGATGGAGTGGCAATTGCCGATGCCCTACGAGTTGTGACGGAAAACCCGGCAAACATTTTAAAGCTTTCTGCAAAGGGAAAGCTTTCGGTAGGTAAGGACGCCGATATCATCATGATGAATCAACGAACTTTAGAAATAAATAGTGTTATCGCGATGGGGCAGATGATGGTCAAAGATGGCCATGCTGTCGTTAAAGGAACATTTGAAAAATAGACCTTTTCTACCTTTGGGTGCAATTCCCGTTGCGGGTCCTACCCCATCCTGAAATGCAAAAAGGGTAACATTGATCTAATTTCGGATTTCTGAAAGAGGGTATGTGTAATGATTTCAACTTCATGTACTCGCTTTCCGGGGGCGGGCGGGAGCCTCCTCGGCGCGCCTGCGGGGTCTCCCATGTTTTTCCCTGAACTCCTTAATGGATGGAAGAAATATGCGACACTCCTGCCGAAAAACTGGCTAGCCGAGACCCCACAGACGCTTGCGTCGAGGAGGCTTGGCAGACAGTCGGCGGAAAGGGAGCGGATTTCTGAAATCAACTGGAATTTTTAAAAGAAAAAACTGCAGTTTCGTCTTATTCCGAACCCTATTTAAGACTAGTTTATCTTTCATGTTTTTCCCTAAACTCCTTAATGGATGGAAAAAATATGCGACACTCTTGCCGAAAAACTGGCTAGCCGAGACCCCACAGAAGCTTGCGTCGAGGAGGCTTGGCAGACAGTCGGCTCAAAGGGATGCGGATTTCTGAAAACAACTGTCTGTTGAAAAAACGTAGGCAACTGATTTCTTGGAGTTTTTATACAGTCTAAGACCCATATATAATATAATGGGTCTTTTTTGTGCTGGATTTTTTTTGATGAAGGTTCTAAATCTGTCGGGAGCATATCACATTTTGAAGGTAATCATTATGAAATTCCCCATTAAAGGTTCTCGTTTTCAAAATGAAGGCGAAGTATCAGAAAACATCTTCTAAATAAAGGTAATATGTAAAAAATTCATTCTATTTAACATATTATTAAAAACATGGATGTATTATCCTTTTATATAAGGAAATGTAGTTTATGAAACAGCATTTAATCACAGACAGAAAGACCAATAAAAACATTTTGGGCTGTTATTTCATGACTGTTCAAAACCTAGGTAAGTTTGCGAAACAAATCTATCTTAAGGGGAGAAATGAAATGGAAAAGACGGGAAACCCAATAATGAAAGCGCATTCAAGCGGAGTTGAGCCGGAAATGTTTCGTGTATTGACTCCTGATGGGGAAATAATTGAAGCGATTGATGGAAAAATCGATAAATCACTTATGTTAAAGATGTATGAGAGCATGCTCCTGCTCAGAACATTTGACCGAAAATCAATAAATCTCCAGCGCCAAGGCAGGATTGGGACTTATGCACCTTTCGAAGGGCAGGAAGCGTCCCAAGCAGGAAGCGCTTTAGCATTGTCGGCAGGGGATTGGATGTTTCCCACATACCGTGATCATGGAGCGGCAATCATTCATGGACAGGAATTATACCGTGTTTTCCTATACTGGATGGCGCATTTTGATGGTTCGATTTGTCCAGAAGGAAAAAGGATATTGCCTCCAAGTGTTCCAATTGCCACTCAAATGGTTCATGCAGTTGGAACGGCTTGGGCAAGTAACCTTAAAGGCGAAAAGAATGTTAGCATCGCCTATTTTGGCGATGGTGCGACTTCTGAAGGGGACTTTCATGAAGCACTGAATTTTGCCGGCGTTTATAAAACCCCGACAATCTTTTTCTGCCAAAATAATGGCTACGCAATCAGTGTCCCTTTTGAAAAGCAATCGGCATCAAAAACAATATCCCAGCGTGCTGCTGCTTATGACATCCATGGGGTGCGGGTGGATGGAAATGATATTTTTGCCGTATGGATGACTGTAAAGGAGGCTGTCGAAAGAGCGCTTAAAGGGGAAGGGCCTACATTAATCGAAGCCATTACCTTTCGCTATGGCGCCCATACTACTGCAGACAATCCGAACATATATCGCGATCAGGACGAAATTTCAACGTTCTGGAGGGAAAACCGCGATCCTATTACACGCCTTAGAAAGTATTTGAATAAAGAGGGTCATTGGAATGAAGAGCAGGAAGAATTGGTGTTAAAGCAATTCAACGAACTGATCGATGCTCACCTTAAAAGGGCCGAAGCGTATCCGAAATCCGACCCGCTCGAAATGTTTAACCATGTATATGCTGAGGAGACATGGCATCTTAAGGAACAGAAGCAGGAATTGAACCAAATCTTAAGGAAAGGCGGGAGGAAATGATGGGCAAAAATTTAACGATGCTCCAGGCTATTACGGAAGCGCTGGACCAAATGCTGGATCATGATGATCGCGTGATGATCTTGGGTGAGGATATTGGTGTGAATGGCGGGGTTTTTCGAGCGACGGAAGGACTTTATGAGAAGTATGGAAAAGATCGAGTTGTGGATACGCCTTTAGCTGAATCCGGAATCATCGGCTCTGCCATTGGTTTGGCTCTTAACGGAATGCTGCCCATAGTGGAGATCCAGTTTCTCGCCTTTATTTATCCGGGGTTCGAGCAGCTCATTTCCCATGCTGCCCGTATGAGGTATCGTACTCGTGGGCAATTTGGGGTGCCCCTCGTAATCCGTACGCCATATGGTGCCGGAATCAGGGGTCCTGAACTTCATTCCGAAAGTGTCGAAACCTTCTTTGCCCATACTCCGGGTTTAAAGGTGGTTGCACCCAGTAATCCATATGACGCAAAAGGGCTGCTCATTTCAGCGCTCGAAGATCCAGATCCAGTGATTTTTTTGGAACCGACTAAATTGTATCGGGCCTTCAAGGAAGAAGTTCCCGATGAAATGTACCGAATACCAATCGGTCAGGCAAAAGTGGTCCAGGAGGGAAGCGACCTGACCATTTTTGCATGGGGGGCCATGTTAAGGGAGGCATTGAATGCCGCGAAAAAGATTGAAGCAGAAAAAGGCTGGAAGTGTGAAGTGGTCGATCTTAGAACTTTATACCCTTTAGATAGGGATGCGATCGTGCAATCCATTAAAAAGACAGGTCGTGCATTGATCGTCCATGAAGCCCATAAGACGGCCGGATTAGGTGCGGAAATTATCTCCATCATTAATGATGAAGCTCTTATTTACCTGAAAGCGCCGATTAAGCGTGTAACAGGATTTGATGTACCGGTTCCGCCGTTTACAATAGAAGATCATTATTTACCGACTGTTGACCGTGTAAAACAAGGAATTGTCGAAACGTTATCATTTTAATTGATTTAGGGAGAAAGAGAAGGAGGATGACGCATGATGGAATTTAAACTTCCTGATGTAGGGGAAGGGATGCATGAAGGGGAAATTATCCAATGGCTCATCAAAGAAGGGGATGCGGTAAAACAGGACCAACCCATTGTTGAGGTGCAAACGGATAAAGTCAATGCGGAATTGACAGCCCCGGCAGCGGGAGTGGTCAAGAAAATATTTTTTTCCGTTGGGGATATCGTGGAAGTGGGAACCACTATATTCACAATTCAGGAAGAGAACGATGTGCCAGTTCCGGATACAAACATTAGTGAAGAAGAAAACCAAGTCGGGCAATCCGGTGATGTAAAAGTAAATGCGGAGCATATTACGACTAAACAGCACCATCAGGCAGTGCGTGCGTTGGCAACCCCATTCGTGCGTCAAATGGCCAGGGAAATGAAGATTGATATCGAGAAGGTTAAAGGTTCCGGTCCGGCTGGGCGAATTACCGAAAGTGACCTGAAGCAGTTTAAAGAAAATGATTCGATTTCACGGGAAGATGCCAAACAGCATGATGACAAGACTGGTCAAGAGATGGCGCAGATGAAGGATGCCGTACTGGCAAATGGTTTGGAAAATGAGCGGGAAGAGCGGATTCCGCTTAAAGGCATTCGTAAAAAAATCGCTGAACATATGGTAAAGTCCGTTTCGACCATTCCTCATGTAACGCATGTAGATGAATTGGAAATGGACCGATTGAAGGAATTTAAAAGTCAATTAAAGGAGTACTCAGATGATAAGGATATAAAATTGACTTTTTTGCCGTTTTTCGTTAAAGCCATTGTCATCGCTTTAAAGGAGTTCAAGACATTAAATGCTTCAATTGATGAAAGAACCAATGAAATCATCCTGAAAAATTATTATCATATTGGGATTGCGACGAATACAAAAGAGGGTCTCATTGTTCCTGTGATCAAACATGCCGATCAAAAAACCATTTTCCAACTGGCTGATGAAATCAGGCAATTGGCAACCCAAGCCCGTGAAGGGAAGTTGAGTATAAACCAAATCACAGGCAGTACATTTACCATCAGCAATGTAGGACCGATCGGAGGGATGCACGCTACCCCGATCATTAACTATCCGGAAGCTGCCATATTAGCTTTGCATAAAATGGAACATCGCATGGTCGTTCGCGATTTGGAAGGTGTTATCCGTTTAATGATGAATATGTCTCTTTCTTTCGATCATCGTTTGATTGATGGGGTAACAGCGGTGCACTTTACCAATAAAATCAAGGAATTGCTGGAAAATCCAATTCGTTTAGTTGTGGAGATGAGATAAATGGTAGTAGGGGAAGTTGCTGTTGAGACGGATGTTGTCATCATGGGAGGAGGTCCGGGAGGATATGCTGCGGCTATCCGTCTCGGCCAGTTAGGTAAATCTGTCGTGCTGGTTGAAAAGGATAAGTTGGGCGGGGTCTGCCTTAATCGGGGCTGTATACCTTCAAAAGCATTGATTCACGCAGCTGATCAATACCATGGGCTTAACGATTTAGGGAAAATGGGAATCCGGCTGCCTCAGGAAAGAACCACTATGGACTTGGGGGTTTGGCAGGATTGGAAAGGGGGCATCATATCCCAGTTGGGGCATGGTATTGCCCATTTGTGTAAGGAAAACGGAGTGACGGTGGTTAAAGGCCAAGCAACTTTTTTATCTGATGACCGCATTGGAGTTGAAACCGGTGGCGATTTTGAAACCTACAAGTTTGAACAGGCAATTATAGCGACAGGGTCCAGGCCTTTCATTCCATCCTTCATAAAAGTTGATGGAGAATATATATTGGATTCAACATCATCTTTGCAGCTGAATGAAGTTCCAGCGAGCTTGTCGATCATTGGCGGAGGATATATTGGAATCGAGCTGGGTATGGCATTTGCAAAGTTAGGGACTAAAGTGACCATCATTGAGATGGCCAATCGCATACTCCCTCAAGTTGCTGAAAACCTGGTAAAGGAAGTCACCCGGAATGCCAAGAAGCTCGGGATCAATATCAAAACATCCTCGAGGGTAGAGAAAGCGAGTGTAGTGGATGGTCAAGTGCACCTTCTTGTTTCCTCGGAAGAACAGGGTGCGGAAGCGGTCGTGAGCGAAAAGACCCTGGTTACAATTGGAAGGATTCCTAACACGGAAGAAATTGGCCTGAATCGGGCTGGAGTGACGGTTGGTGAGAAAGGCCATATAGCAGTGGATATGGAATGCCGTACAAATGTGCCGCACATCTTTGCCATCGGTGATACTACGCCTGGTCCGGCACTTGCCCATCGAGCGTCCAAACAGGGAATCGTGGCAGCTGAAGTGATAGCGGGGCTGCCAAGTGCAGTTGACTCGCCTTATATTCCCTATGTAATCTTCTCGGAACCACAAATAGCTGGTGTTGGTTTAAGCCGTGAAGAAGCTGAACAACAGGGATACAGCGTAAAGGTTGGCAAATTTCCGTTCAGTGCCAACGGAAGGGCGCTTGCAATGAATGAAACGGAGGGGTTTGCAGAAGTCATCGTGGATGCCAATAGTCATATACTGCTTGGAATGCATATGGTAGGTGCTGATGCTTCCAACCTTATAGGTGAAGGTGTCCTTGCCCTTGAGCTGGCGGCTCGGGTCGAAGATATAGCCCTCAGCATGCATCCTCATCCGACCTTGACCGAGGGGTGGCTGGAAGCGGCTGAAGCAGTTTTGGGACATGCAATTCACATCGTAAATAAATAGGAAAAGGTAAATTCATGGGGATTACCAATGTAGTCCCCGATTAGAATGTTTTATCTTAATGGAGTCAAAGACCCGAAAGGCAAGGCTATCAGTAAATTCACTCCATTTGGAATTATGTCCCGGCGTTTGACCAAACAGGGGCCGTATTGGCCTGCAATGATTCCCTCTTGTAAAACCATCGGCATATTGATATCATTTTTACTTTGGGAAGTATAGAGTTTTCAATAAGCTTTGGATCCTTTCACTCCTAAACCATAACGGTTGATGAGATAACAAATCTATTCGCCATTCAACGATTAAATGGGTTTAATTTATACGAGAAAATTATGGAATGAAGGAGGCAAATGTAATGGAGTCAAATGGTGGGTCATTGCAAAAGAAATTATTGCCGAGGCATATTAGCATGATGGCAATGGGAGGGGCAATAGGTACTGGGATTTTTAAAGGAAGTGCCGAAACCATATCGTTAGCAGGACCAGGAGTCATATTCACTTATATTTTTGCAGGATTGTTATTGCTAGTAGTCATGGGTGCCATAGCGGAAATGGCAATTGTCTATCCAAATACGAATATGAAAGGCTTCGTTCAGAAAGCATTCGGTAAGCGCCTTTCCTTCATCGTAGGCTGGATGTATTGTTTTATGTGGCTGTCCGTTTGTGTCATTGAGGTAGTGGTGGCAGGAAGCTTTTTGCAGTATTGGCTCCCGGCAATCCCGCTATGGATATTAAGTTTAGGGTGTGCGGCCTTCATCATTGGGATTAACATGATGAATGTCAAAAATTATGGTGAATTCGAATTTTGGTTTGCCGGCATTAAAATTACAATGATCATCTTATTCATTATATTGGGAGCCTGTATTTTATTTGGTGTGATCCCAAGCGGCGGATCTAATTATCTGCAAAACTTCACAGGGCATGGAGGATTTTTCCCGAATGGGTGGATGTCCATCTTTTCGGCATTACTGATCGTCATGTTCTCCTATGGCGGTTCCGAGTTAATAGGGGTGACGGTAACGGAAGCAAAGGATGCAGAACGCATTTTACCTAAGGTCATTAAAAACTATATTTGGAGAGTTGTATTATTCTTCACCTTACCGATACTTGTAATCTGCGGTTTGATTCCGTGGAATGAAATTGGCGACCAGGCAAGTCCGTTTGTACAGGTTTTGTCAATGTCAGGTTTTCAGGGATCTGCACATATCATGAATAGCATTTTGATTACGGCCGTCTTATCTGCCGCTAACTCTGGAATATATGGGTGTACCCGAATGCTGCATTCTTTAGCTGCAGAAGGGGAAGCTCCCAAGTCGTTCTCTTATGTATCAAAAAATGGCGTTCCCTTGTATAGTTTGCTATTAAGTGCAGGTGTATTGGTCGTCGGCTCCATGATTACTTTCGTTGCACAGGACAAGGCATTTACTCTATTAATGGCGTTTCCGGGTTTTGTAGTATCACTTGTATGGATCAGCATCTGTTTAGCGCAGCTTAAACTTCGCAATTCATATCCCAAAGCTCCCAGTTTTAAATTGTGGGGATTTCCATATATAACCTTGTTTACCGTAATCACGTTAAGCATCATTTGTGTCACGTTCGTATTCAGTGATCAGAATCGAATCAGTATCATTACTTGCCTGATTGTGTTGGCTGCCTTAATCTTGATTTCAATTTTTAAATTTAAAAGAGTGGACAAACAGGAAACACCTATAATAGAAAAAAATATCGCTAAATAAATCCTCATAAAAGATACGACATGGGCAAAGGCGTCCATGTCGTATCTTTCATTACTGATCACTGATATTCTGCAACTTCATTTCGATTGGTCATCTCCAGATGTTTTCTTGATTATATGTTGTAAGGATGCTATGAATCTCTCGTTCTCAAGCGGAGTGCCGATTGTCACGCGGATGGTATTTTCATAGCCTAGCAAATGACCTGAACGGATGATGACACCCTGAACTAATAACTTCTCAAAAATGTCCTTGCCAGGCTGGTTCAATTTAACCATCAAGAAGTTGGCATGTGAAGGGAAGAATGCCAAACCCATCTTGCTTAGTTCATTTTCTAAATATCTTCTTCCTTCCTCATTCTTACGAACACAATTCTCAACAAATGGATGGTCGTCGAGGGAAGCGAATGCCGCAGCCTGTGCCAAACGATTGGTATTGAAGGGTTCCTTCACTTTAACTAGCTCTTGTATGATGGAAGCATCCATTAAACCGTATCCGATCCTTAAAGCAGCCAGTCCATAAATCTTTGAAAAAGTGCGTAAGATAACCAGATTTGAATGCATATTGAGAAGCGGTAAGGTTTCTAAATATTCTGCATCATCGACATATTCATAGTATGCTTCATCAACGATCAGTAAAATATGCTTCGGCACCTTCTCGATGAAGGAGCGTAACTTTTCTTTTTGAACGATCGTTCCTGTCGGATTATTGGGATTACAGACGAATATCATTCTCGTTTTTTCTGTTATGGCTTCATACATACCCTGAAGGTCATGTACACCATTGGTAAGAGGAATCTTTACAGGTGTGCCGCCGTCAATCAATACATTCGTTTCATAGCGTGGAAATGTCACATCAGCCATGATGACTTCATCATTTTGTTGGATATAGGTTCGTGTCAACAAACGTATCACTTCATCAGATCCATTGCCCAAAATGATATGATCTTTATTGATATTCAAGTTTCTTGCCAGTTTTTCAGCTAATGCAGGCGCCATGCCTTCAGGATAAAAGGAGGTTTGCTCCATTTCGTTAAGCATGGCTTCTTTTGCTAGAGGTGAGTAACCGAATGGGTTCTCATTGGATGCCAATTTAACGATCGTTTCAAGACCAAGTTCACGTTGCACTTCTTCAATTGGTTTGCCGGAAACATATGGGCTAATGCTTTCGATGTTTTGTCGAACCGGGATTTTCGTAAAGGTCAATGCAGGTTCCTCCCTTTGGTAAAGTTCTGAATTTTCTTTTTCTATTTGATTATTTTAATGATAGAATATTAACTGTTAAAATTACATACAAAAAAGAACGTATTTTTCGCTATCCATACAACATTTTAAAGAAATATATGCTTATATTCCTTCATTATGAAAGGCGGTTGCTTCATGGATGAAATAGATGTCAGTTTACTGGAACTTTTACAAAAAGATGGACGCATTACGATTAGTGAACTATCGAAGAAATTGGCTCTCAGTCGACCTAGCATCTCTGAACGAATGTACCGACTTCAAGAAAAGGGGATCATTGAGGGGTTCAGCGCAAGGGTTTCCCCTTTGGCAATAGGAAGGGGTGTACTTGTGTTCATTCAGGTGAGTGAACTTAAGGTTCCTGTTTCCGATTTTGAGCAATTAGTGAAAAATGATTTAGACATTATCGAGTGCCACCGTGTAACAGGAACAGTTGGATATTTTTTGAAAGCGGCTTTAGCTGATATGGACAGCATGAGATTACTGATAGATCGATTAATACCCTATGGACATCTGAATACATCTGTGGTTTTGACATCCCCGGTACCTTCCCGCTCCATTCTTCCAAGGATCAATGAAATGGAGGATCATGGTGCGAAATCCTAGGCGGTCATTCTACTGATGCTGGTAAAGGATTCGGGTATCCTTCAAACTAATGAAGGGTAGAATGCAGGTTTTTTACAGAAAGGAACGAGGCGGAAGGCCTGTTCCTTTTTTTGTGTTATTTTAAATCCATCAAAGCCCCGAAATATTGCTGGGCGGTTGTAAAACAAATGAATGCCAATAGTTCAGAAATTTCTTCATCACTGAACACTTCCCTCAATACTTGGAAAAACTTTTCCTCCGTTTTTTCACGTTGCAAGAGAAATACTTCCGCAAAGGCAATTGCATAGCTTTCTTTCATATCTTCCGGCTTTAGCGGAGTCCCTTTTGCCTGGCAGTATGAGCAGCCATTACCGTATGCCAGCACCCTTCTGACGTTTTCCTTCAATCTCTCCGAAAGTTTCCCATCTGCAGATATGCAATCTGAGAGATCCGACCATTTATGCGAAATCTCTTCAGAATGAAATAATCTTTGAAATGGACTGGAGCCCTGTGATGCTTTTTTTATTCTTGTCATGAACATCTCTCCTTTGAGATAATCCTAATATAAAAATCCAGGAATTTTAATTCCATTTGTAAAGAAATGCGGTTTAATAATGAACGAATGTAAAGGGAAAAAGGGGAATAATTTAAAAATGAAAATAGATGAGAAAGACCAGAGCATCCTTGCCGAATTAACGTTGAATAGCCGAATCTCCATGAGGGAATTGGCAAAGAAAGTAAACCTCTCGGCCCCCACCGTTGCCGATCGGGTTCGGCAAATGGAGTCGTTCGGGATCATTAAAGGGTATGTTGCCGAGATTGATCATAAAAAGATCGGTTTTCCAATTGAGTGTATCGTGGAAGCTACGATAAAAAATGGGGAATATGAGAAATTCAAAAAGTATATCTCCAAGGTGCCGAATGTGGACTTTTGTTATCGCATTGCCGGGCAGGCTTGCTTTATGCTGAAAATCCACACTCGGAGCCTTGAAGAAGTGGAGGAATTCATCAATCGGACCATTCCTTTTGCAGCAACGGTTACCCATGTGATCCTTTCGCAGGTGGAGCCGGAACAGGAATGAGTATTTTTATAGTGGAAGTAAAAGAGATCTATATATGCCGATCATTTTGAATGTTTCTAGAATTTAAAGGATAAAATCACGTGTCCATAAAGATATGACATATGTTTGCAGCGCCAGGTGTTTTTTTGCAATCAATGCTTTCGGTGATTCAAGAAAGAATAGGCTAATGGAATATGGGGTACATGTAATAATGGATAATAATCTTAAAAGGTGGGGTGAGTATCATGGAAGGAACCGACGACTACAAACCTGAACTGGCGAGGGAAGCAGTAAATGTGATTGAAAATGTAGCAGGAACACATCCTGGTTATCGGCGTGTGCATGCAAGGGGATATGTTTATGAGGGGGTTTTTACCCCAAACGGAAAAGCGTCCCCATTAACGGTGGCTTCGCATCTACAGGATGAAGCCGTGCCGGTGATCATTCGGTTTTCAAATAGCTCACCGATTCCAAGCCATCCTGATGCCATTTCCCCTGTAAAGGGCATGGCAGTCAAGTTTCATTTGCCGAATGGAAAGGTGTCAGATCTTATTACTGTGACCATTCCGTTATTCTTTGCGAAAACACCGCAAGCGTTTGTTGATATTGCTGGCTTTTTCCAATCTGCAAAGGAAGGTTTCCCCAATCTGAAAGAGCTTGCAAAAATCCTGTGGAAATACCCTGAAAGCAAGGCAAGCCTGCAAATGCTTAAAGAAATGCGTTCTCCAGCCAGTTTTTCAACGTGCCAATATTACTCCATTCACGCATTCTATTTCATTAACAAGGAAGGAAAGCGGCAGGCAATCAAGTATGAGTGGGTGCCAGATGCCGGCCTTAGTATGTTAGAAAAAGGAGAGGTGGCCGAGCATTCGCCGGAGTATCTGGATGAAGAAATGGAAAAGAGGCTTAAAGAAGGACCGGTGGGCTTTAAATTGAACATCCAAATAGGAGGGGAAAATGACCCGACTGACGATCCGACTATTGCTTGGTCGGAAGATAAACAGGTAATCACGATAGGGCATCTAATGATCTCCAAAAAATCGGAAGTGTGTAAAGATACATTATTGTTTGATCCAACCAATATTCCTGAAGGAATCGAATGCTCGGAAGACCGGATCTTGCATTTTCGCCATAGTGCGTATGCCGTTTCATATGAACGTCGGATAAATAACCAATGAATCAAATCAAGAAAAACCCCCTATTCCAAAGGGGTTCCCTCGAATGTAGACAAACTCGATGAAAATCGAGTTTGTCTACATTTTTTTTTCTTGTACATTGACTTTCATTCAAAATAGCTTCGGAATTCGTTCAATGCGTAAAACAACTAAAGAAGTTGAAACAAATATGGCTTACCGCTGGTTTTTAGGCAATGGTTCCATGATAAAGTGCCTCATTTTTCAACGTTCGGGATGAGACCAATCTGAATCCCGTTTTAAGTGAGTTACATTTTTCCGGATCTGAAAATAGTGTAGAGCATGAGTAAGAACATCAGGGTTGCAACGACAAAACCAATTTCGATAACCGGTATCTTCCAAAGGATCAAGGTTTCCCCGCCTATTGCAGAACCGATAATGAGACCGACCATGATTATGCTGAATGCAAGCAGGATGATACTGAACGACAGCCGGTTCGAGATTTGATCAAGCTTATGTAAAAAAACTTGAAGTTCGGGGATGTTGATATCGAGCCGCAATTTCCCTTTTTTAATGATACCTGTCACTTCCCTGATATCCTTGGGCAGTTCGGCAATGGCTTCAGCAGACTCGATGAATTGATTCCAGGCGTTCTTCGCAATGTTTTTTGGGTTGTAGCGTTCTTTAAAAAGCCTTTCCCCAAAAGGTTCAGCTGCCTTCATGATGCTGAAATTCGGATCTAATCCTTCGACAATTGCCTCCATGGTAAGCAGAGCCTTGCCGAGCATCGTGAATTCGGGTGGGATTTGGACCTGGTGACGATTGGCAACCGTGAACAGGTCATTGACTGCTCCGCCTAAGCTGATTTGGCTCAATGGGATATCATAATATTTATTTCGCAGTTCATCAATATCCTCCCTTAATGGGGCCATATCGATTTCGTCCGTCAAGAGACCCATATCTGAAAGCGTCTTGATCAATCCATTGGTGCTTCCGCGTTTCAGATTGATGACAAGCGAGGCGAACTGATATTTCGTTTCTTCCTCCAGACGTCCCACCATTCCAAAATCCATGAGTGCGACGACATTTCCAGGCAATATGATGATATTGCCTGGGTGGGGATCACCGTGGTAAAAGCCATCGATCAATATTTGATGAAGCATGGAGTTCGCTAATCTTTCCGCGATTTGCCGGCGATCATAACCTTCATCATCAAGCTGTTTATAATGATTGATCTTAATTCCCTGAATGAAATCCATTGTCAGGACCCTTTTTGTGGAAAACTCCCAATGAATCCTTGGTACCTTAAACCCTTGATCATCGATGAATTGCTTGGCTATTCTTTCCCCGTTTCGACCCTCGGAGTTATAATCAAGTTCTGCGCGGAGTGATTTAGCGAATTCATCAATCATTTTTCTGATTTGGTAGCGTCTTGCCCAAGATATGCGTGCTTCCATAAGTCTTGCCAAATCATCGAGAATTTCCAAATCCGTTTCCACAGTCGGAAGAATATCTGGCCGCTGCACTTTGATTGCTACGACTTCCTGTGATGGAAGCCGAGCAGTATGGACCTGTCCAATCGAAGCGGTTGCCAGTGGGGTTTCATTAAATTCAAGGAAAATGTTTTCCAAAGAATCACCCAATTCGGCCTCGACAATTTTACGGACCCTATCAAATGGAAAGGGGGTGACCTGGTCCTGTAACTTTTCAAGCTCGCGGACGATTTCTTCAGGAACGAAATCACGCCTCGTACTTGCAATCTGCCCAAGTTTAATGAATGTAGGTCCCAAGCTTTGTAATATCGTATGCAGCCGCTCTCCGATTGAGCGGAGGTTCAGGTTTTCATCGGGTTGGAGTTTCGATCCCGCTTTACTCTCGGATAATCCCAGGCGATAGATGAAGTAACCAAACCCATTTTTCAAAAAGGCATTAATGATTTCTTGGTAACGATGTGCGTGTTTCAGTCGCTTGCGAAACATTCAAGTACCTCCTGTCACGGTTGTAAGTTTTGGTTCTGTTTCTCCAAAATTACGATGCGGCGCTCCAATTCCTCGACTTCTTCTTTAGTTGCCAAGTTTAGGCCATTGAGCGCTTGATTGACTTTGGCCTTGACGGAATCGTCCAGCTGCTTTTGGGCTTGCTCCCCTTTTTCGACCCATTGCTTAATAAGGATCTTGGAGTCTTCTTTGCTGATATCGCCTTTTTTGACAAGAGAGTCCACCGCTTTTTCAATTTGCTCTTTTGTAGCAGCGGCTGCTCCTAATCCTAAAGAAAACACATTTTTTAATAAGTCCATTTTTACATTCCTCCAATATAAATTTTTACACTGTAAGAAAGATAATAGCGGATGCCTTTCACTCTAGTTCATTCTTGTTGTTACCATCTATCATACATCACTTTAGGGCAGCTACAAAAATATAAGGGTCCTGCGATTAGAAAAGAAGAAAAAGGATTTTTCGGAGGTCAAAGTTGTTTGAAGTGGAGCGGATTGGATATTATGATAGGGAAAAGCGGCTGTGAAAGTGAGGTTGGAATAATGGGTTTCAAAAATAAAACGGTGATTGTAACAGGTGCTTCGAATGGGATAGGGAGAGGCGTGGCAAAGGGATATGCAGAAAGCGGCGCTTCAGTCGTTCTCGCAGATTTGGACGAGCGGGAAGGGCTTCTGTGTGTGGAAGAGCTCAAAAGTAACGGTCATGAAGCCATGTTCGTTAAAACGGATGTACGCAAGGAAGCTGACATTCAACAATTGATGGATGTAACTCTAAAAACATATAAGACCATTGATATATTAATCAATAATGCAGGAAAGGCATTATTCAAATCGCTTTATGATCTGACGATAGAGGAATGGGACGATATGATGAATACGAATTTGCGCAGTGTTTTCCTTTGTTCCCGGGCCGCGGCAGAATCGATGCGGAAAAATGAAATGGGAGGTGCGATCATCAATATAGCCTCAACCAGAGCGATGATGTCTGAGCCTGATTCGGAATCCTATGCAGCAACCAAAGGAGGGATCAAAGCACTGACACATGCACTTGCCGCTTCTTTGGGCAAAGAGAAAATTACGGTCAATTCGATTTCACCGGGGTGGATTGAAACGGGAGATTATGAATCGCTGAGGGATGAAGATCACCTGCAGCATTTTTCCAATCGGGTTGGCAAACCGGACGATATTGCAAGGGCCTGTCTTTATTTGACGGCAACGGAAAATAATTTCGTTACGGGTGAGGATCTTATCGTCGATGGAGGCATGACAAGAAAAATGATGTACGAGGAGTAACTCATTTTTTTCGGTAGAGATATTGCAGTTCAGTCCCGAGCTCACGGTTGAGCAGCTGTTCCATTTCTTCAAGCTCTTTTATGCCGATAGGGCCATCGGCAGCTGTCCAGTGAACGGTATAAACAAAATAGTAATCTCTTATTTTCCGGAAAATAACAGGCGAATTCGGGAATCTATCAAAAATTGCCCTGATATTATAGCGTCTCATGTAGGACCACTTAACAAGCTGCATGTAGCTACCCATCCTTTTCAAAAGAGATCAATGACTGCCAGGGTGGCAGCCATTGGTCCGGTTCTTATTTATCGTTGAATAAATTGAATAAGCCTCTAGCTACGCTGCCTTCTTCGGATGATCCTCCATTTTGCGGCGCTGCAGCAAATACACGGCTGGCAAGCCGGCTGAATGGCAAAGATTGCACCCAGACTGTTCCGGGTCCTTTTAATGTTGCAAAGAATAAACCTTCGCCGCCGAACAAAGCGGTTTTCACACCCTTTACAGTTTCAATATTATAATCTACCCCGCTAGTCATTGCCACTAAACATCCTGTATCGACGCGTAAAATCTCCCCTGCTGCCAATTCCTTTTTATGGATCGTGCCACCGGCATGAACGAAGGTCATTCCATCTCCTTCTAGTTTTTGCATGATGAAGCCTTCACCGCCAAAGAAGCCTGCCCCTATTTTTCTCTGAAACTCAATTCCGACCGAAACGCCTTTTGCGGCCGCCAGGAATGCGTCTTTTTGACATATGATTTTCCCGCCCAGCTCGCTTAAATCCATCGGGATGATTTTACCTGGATATGGCGATGCGAATGAAACGTGTTTTTTATCTCGTCCTTCATTCGTAAAAGCCGTCATGAAAAGACTCTCACCAGTAAGTAGCCGTTTCCCGGCCCCGAATAGCTTACCCATCATTCCGCTGTCACCATTTGAAGACCCATCACCAAAGATGGTTTCCATCTTGATTTGATCTTCCATCATCATTAAGCTTCCAGCCTCGGCAATCACCGTTTCCTGAGGGTCCAATTCCACTTCAACAAACTGCATGTCATCTCCATATACCTTAAAATCTATTTCATGATTATTCAATTTCCATTCCTCCTATCCGCTTATTTTCATTGTAAAAGATAAACTCTTAACCTGCCAATATTATTCAGTTTTCTGCTGTAGTTTATATATTTTTTGTTTTCACGGGTATATCTAGTAAAATGTAGAAAGAAAAAACAGCATGACACTTAAGCTGAAATGAACCTTTTCTTAAGTGCAGGAGGAGACAGCCGTGGAGACTTACATACTATCATTGGACCAGGGAACGACAAGTTCCCGGGCCATTTTATTTAATAAAAGCGGGAAAGTTTTGCATATTGCCCAAAAGGAATTCACCCAGCACTTCCCGAATCCAGGATGGGTGGAGCATAACGCCAATGAAATTTGGGGCTCCATCTTATCGGTAATCGCTTCCTGTCTATCGGAAATGAATGTAAGGCCTGAACAGATCGCTGGAATTGGCATAACGAATCAACGGGAGACGACCGTGGTATGGGACAAGGAAACAGGTCAGCCGATTCATCATGCCATCGTCTGGCAATCCCGGCAGACAAGCGAAATTTGTACGCAATTGAAGGATGAATGCCTCGATGGCTTATTCTTGCAGAAAACCGGATTATTGATTGATGCATATTTTTCCGGTACAAAGGTGAAATGGATTCTCGACCATGTGGATGGGGCACGGGAAAAGGCTGAAAACGGAGACTTATTGTTTGGTACGATCGATACGTGGCTGATATGGAAACTTTCGGGTGGTAAATCACATGTAACAGACTATTCGAATGCTTCAAGGACGCTGATGTATAACATTCATGACCTGAAGTGGGACGAAGAGCTGCTGGAAATCCTGCAAGTGCCGCAATCGATGCTCCCTGACGTTCGTTCTTCATCGGAGATATACGGGAAAACAGCGCCACATCATTTCTTTGGGCATGAAATCCCGATTGCCGGAGCGGCGGGAGATCAACAGGCCGCATTGTTCGGCCAAGAATGCTTTGAAAAAGGAATGGCTAAAAATACGTATGGCACCGGATGCTTCATGCTGATGAACACAGGAGAAAAGGCAGTGAAATCAGAGCATGGCCTGTTGACCACGATTGCATGGGGGCTGAATGGAAAAGTCGAATATGCCTTGGAAGGAAGTATTTTTGTCGCAGGTTCGGCCATACAATGGTTAAGGGATGGACTGAAACTCTTGCATGATCCGAAAGACAGTGAAAAGTATGCTTTGCGGGTCACTTCAGCCGATGGTGTCTATGTAGTTCCCGCATTTGTAGGATTAGGCACCCCTTATTGGGATAGTGATGTCAGGGGAGCTGTATTCGGACTGACAAGGGGGACATCGAAGGAGCATTTCGTCCGGGCAACATTGGAAGCATTGGCCTACCAGACAAAAGATGTCCTTAGCGCCATGGAAGTCGATTCAGGGATTAACCTAAAGGCATTGAGGGTCGATGGCGGGGTTGTCAAAAACAACTTCTTGATGGAATTCCAAAGCGGCCTCCTGAATGTACCAGTCGAAAGACCCGTTATTAGTGAAACGACAGCGTTAGGAGCGGCGTATTTGGCGGGGCTCGCTGTCGGATATTGGGAAAGTCAGGAAGAGATTTCAAAGCTATGGGCAGTCGATAAGAAATTCGAACCCGAGATGGAAGAACAGGAACGGAAGGATTTATATAATGGCTGGAAAAAGGCAGTTCAGGCGGCAAGGGTTTTTAAATAGAGTAAGTAAGGGTATTAATAGGGGAGAGATGAATACAGAACGTACAAACTTAAAAAAGGGGTGGTAATATGTTAGTTAAGGATTTCATGATAAGGGAAGTCTTTGTAGCCCGTCCTGATTTTACATTAAAGGAAATTCTGCGGATCTTAATCGATAATAAAGTGGGCGGGGTCCCCGTTGTGGATGAACATGATAAGCTATTGGGAATGGTGACGGACGGGGATATCCTTCGTTACTTGACACCTGCAGAGGAAGCCATCATGGGGTATTTCACCTACATTACGGTTCTTCCCGGTGAAGAATTGGATGAAAAGGTTACATCCAAAATGAATGATAAAGTCTCACAAATCATTAAAAATAAAAGGATTACAAAGCTATCTCCCGAAGATCCGCTAGATGAATTGATAAAGGTCCTTTCCAAGCATCATTTCAAGAAAATCCCCGTCGTGGACAAAAATGATAAAGTCGTCGGCATCATCAGCAGGGGAGATGCACTTAGGGCCCTTTATAAGGAATTCGTTCAAAAGCTGGAATAAATGGGCATCATAAAAAGGCCTGCTCATAATAGAGCAGGCCTTTTTTGTATTCATCATTGAGTGCTTTCTACTGCTTTATCTGCATCAGATTCACCTTTTGCTCTTTTTTCCTTCAATTTAAAGTAGGCGTCCATTACGTCCCGCCCGATCCTTTTGTTAATATCATCAGAGGGCTTGCCTTGATACACCCATGGCACGACGACAGAGAATGCCACTTCCGGATTATTGTGAGGTGCATAACCTACAAGCGTCAAATTGATAGTCGGGACTGGCGCGCTATATTGATTTCTCCGCGGTCCGTCGTAAAAGGCCTCGGCAGTACCCGTTTTTGCTGCCGCACGGTAAGACTTCCCGCCGAAATATTTATATGCCGTCCCGCCTGGCTCCTGGGCAACCTGCCTGAATCCTTCCTGGACACGCTGCATCCAAACGTCTTTCCCGCCTAAATCGTTTAACACTTTGGGACTCATTGTTTTAAAGACGCTGCCCAATTCATTGTGTTCGTTGGATGGATTCCTGATTTCCCTGACCATATGGGGCTCAAGCCTTTTTCCGCCATTTGCAATCGTCGAAACATACTGTGCCAATTGCATAGGGGTATATGTATCATACTGCCCGATCGATAAATCCAGCAGCAATCCGTCTGTTGACATATCGACGCCTTTAAACCCTACGGATTCATTTGGCAGGTCGATGCCTGTACGGACACCCAATCCAAATTGGGCATAATGATTCCGCATGATGGCATAAGCTTCCCGATTGATTCCTAACGGCCGGTTAGGGATATAATGCCCGCCGGCAATTCTGATCGCCGTCATGAACATATAGACATTCGACGATTTCTTTAACGCAGAGACATCGGTTACATAACCCAAATCACTATAAGATCCTTTCGGAGGAGCTCCTGCTAAATGGAGTTTCCTGTCAAAAAAAGCTGACCCTGGTGCGATGGCTCCTGTCTGAAAGCCCGTATAGACAGTGGCCCCTTTGACAGATGACCCCATCGTATAGGATGTCGTTATGTTTCCAAGGGCAAAATCGTTCATTTCGGTCAACCCGGTTTTACTGTTGCGGCCGTATTGCCTGCCTGCCATCGTGAGCACCTCGCCTGTATTCGGGTCCATTAAAACGACGAAGGCACGATCCAATAAGTAGGTATTTCCCTTAGCCTTGGTTTTGCGCAATTCGTTCTCGAGGATTTTTTCAACCTGCTGTTGCAGCTCCATATCAATTGTAAGGACCAAGTCCTTTCCGCTTTGCCCTTCAGTGAGGGTATTCGTTTTGATGACTTCCCCTTTGCTCAGCACATTTTCAATCCGCGTCTTTTGACCGCGCAGGACATCTTCATATTGTTTTTCAATATAACTTTTTCCGACCCGGTCATTCCTGGTATAGTCGCGTGCCAGGTAATAGTCGATATTTTCACTGGGAATGCCTTCTTCGGAAGAAGAGACCTTGCCAAGAACCGAGCGGAGGGTCTCATCATACTTATAGGTCCTTTCCCAATCCGTCGTTACATCCACGCCTGGCATTTCATCCAAATGTTCGCTGACCCTGGCGAATTCCTTAGTGGTGACATCTTTATTCTTCACGATCGACGGTGCGAGGGCATAGCCGCTATTGAATTCCCGGAAGATGGCGATCACTTCCAATTCATCCTTGGAGAATTCCTTGATATTCTCATCGGTTACCCGCTCCATTTGAAGTTTGTATAAATCTTTTTGCTCCAGTTTCTTTTCGATGACTTTCTTCTTCTCTGCCTTGGTGATCAAGGCTTCGGCTTCTTTCGGATGCTTTAAAATCCAAAAATCCTTTTTATCCGGAAGGGTTACCTTTTTGGTATCTTTTTCTATCAAGGTGGCAAGGACCTCTGCCGTCTTCACCATATCTGCCGTTTTCGTATTCGGGTATTTCGTATAGGTGATGGCATTACGCGGCTCATTATCAACGACCGGATTCAAGTTCCGGTCATACATCTTGCCCCGGGGAACGGGGGTATTGGCCACATCGTTTTCCGTTCGGTCGACTTCGCGGAGGTAATCATCCCCATACACGATTTGGACGATGCCAAGCCGGATTATTAAGCTTGAAAATAAAATGAATATTAAAAAGAACATAAAATTCAGTCGGAAAGGAATTGGGGTTTTTTTCTTTTTTTCTTTGGCCATCATTAACATTCCTTTCTAGTAAAAGTAAAAAATAAGAAAATTCCTATCTCCAATGATATATAAAATTAACTTATTTTTCTATGCTTTATCCGTAAATTTATCTATATTTCCAAAAGAATGTTTTGGAGTTATATAATTCCTAGTAATCTTATAATTAGGAAAATTGATATAATAGATAAATAGAGGAAGAAGCGGTACAGCGGCAATCATTAGTAGGGATGCGTGGTTGGGGGGCTCCATAAAAAAAGGTGAACATAAACCAAGGTACTTGGAAAGAACTCTTTTACATGAACGATTAATGACTATAACCCTAATTCACTACAGCGACTTAAGTACCATGATTTTATTTTGCTTCATATTTCCTAACGGGAGTTTGAGTCGTGACAGTGATAATCCCATTGAAGTATCCGCATAGCTCAAGCCATTTTTCAGGGTAAATATAGTTGAAACGTTCAATGGTTTCCAGGGAGTGAAGCACAAGGCAATCGATTTGCCCCGTTTTTTTACTTTGTAAATTGGATAGAAGCTCATGCGGGATGGTGTAATAAGGGTGGATTTGATACGGATTGAGTATGACCGGGGAAATATTATTCTCTTCCATATACTTGTACGTCACGATCTTTTGGATTGCAAAGCTTTCATCCGTATGTAAATCCCCAATTTTGTAATTTGGATTCAATAGTACAATGCCTCTCATTTGATTCACCCATTCTTTTTGCTAACCATTCTTGCCAAATGGGGGATGGGATATTCAAAGTAAGAGGCATCATGCTAGAAAATGGCTTTCATTTCGTTAAGGGTTTTGAGCTGCTTGACATTTTCGAGCACCTCGTTGGTCAGGTCCTCCTTTTTAATGGTCGGTAAACTTCGTAAATCTTCCATGAAGCTTTCATTCGTGAACCAATCAAAGGAATGGGGAGGAAAGAATAGTTGATCTTTCCATGCATCATGAAGAGTCGGGCTGTAGATTTTATCATCTTTTGACGTGGATCCATCAGATGTATATATGCTTGCCCAGTAATCCTCTCTGGAACCCGTGTGGGGAATCTCTTTTGTAAAATGGCCAACACCGCGAAAAACCACCGGATGCTGAAAAAGAAGCCCATATAATAATTTCCCCGTTTCAATGCGCTGTTTCGGGTCGGCAAAGCGTTCGACGGTAAGTCCTGTCAAGGAATGAAGTCCTTTTTGCTTGTTTGCATAAGGAAAGATCACTTTCATGAAGCCTAAGTACTCCTGAAGCTGAAAATCAAGCCTGCGGAGGATTTCACCATGCCGGGTGCGTTTTAATATCCTTTCCTGAAGCATTCTTTGTTCATTAATGATAAGGGCCGTTGTCAAAAGGGGTGAATGGGGCTCTTCGATGAAAGATTCCCAAATCGGGGCCATGAATCTTGAAATGCGGAATACTGGTAAATACCTTCTTAGCGGAAGTTCTTTTTGTTTAGAATGTTCATATAAAAGAAGTTGGGGGAAGGCATCTGCAAATATGGCTGAATTGGCACGCTCAAGGAAAAGGAAAAATTTCTGCCGTTCCGCTCTGTCAAGTAGATGGGTCATGTTTGAACTTTTCAAGTCAGTCATATGGTATCCTCCATTCCTCGAAACCATATGTGCTAAAAAGGCCCAGTGAACCTCTGGATTGCGATTATAAAAGGCAAGATAGGCTTGAGTTCTTGTGATATTGTTCCGGTTCAAGGCAGCCGTTTCGGTTCGAATGCTTTTTATCAGGGCGGATTCCTCGGGGAAAAAAGCTTTTGACTCATCAACAGGCTGAAAGAGCTCTTTTTGTAAACGGGATTTTAGCGTGTCAAATCTTTCAGCATCGATGATCGGCTTTGTTTTGGCAGGGTGTTTACCCAACAGCTTTTTCAAATATTGGGAAAGCATACATTTCACCACGAATGTTTTTCGATCATTATATGCATAGCCATCAAGAAAGGGGCGTTGCATTTGCAACCCCCCTAGGTGATGTCATCTTTTTTTCTTCTTTTCCCGGTACAATAAAATATAATAAACTATCCAGAAAAGAAACACAGGAATGAAGGATAAAAATCTATATTGGACCGGTACGGCAAATAAGATGAAAATGGCTGATAATAAAAAGGGAACCGCCAGGAGTATATATTTTCTCCATTGCATATGCTGAACCTCCTTAGGTTGCGTCATTCTTATTAGAATAAAGGATTATCCATCAATAATCTAGAAAAGTCACAATTGACAAAAATATGCAAACGTAGTAATCTTTAAAAATAAGTTAAAAATTACCATTAATCAATGGAAAAGGAGGCGAACGTCATGACTAAATCAGTTAAGCACAGTGATGTCACAATTGAATATCATACGTCCGCCTGCCCTGATACCTTGTCTTTCCAGACATAGGATTCCTCGCTTCCATTCATGATTTTAAAGCGCAGGTTGTGGAATTTTCGCGGCCTGCGCTTTTATATGTGTTATTACGCATCTAAAAAAGCTTCCGCTAATCGGCGGGGGCTTTTTGGCATTTTGGATCCAGGTGCATTAGCACCCTTTCCATATAAAGGATAGGAGGAACTATAAATGAGACAAAAGACATTGGAAATCTTATTGCAGCCGGGAGATCCAGAAAGCGGTTAGCGAGCGAAGGGTTTGAACAAAAGGGAGGGGAATTCATGTTTGCGATTTTTAAAAAACTGTCCTGGTTCTTTAAAGAACAGTGGCAGCGTTACACCTTGGCGATTTTATTTCTATGTCTAGTGAATATCTTGGAGGTTATCCCGCCAAAACTTGTCGGGAATGCCATCGATGATATGAACAATGGCAGCATGACGCAGGAAGGGGTCATGAAATACGTTATTTATTTGCTCATGGTACTGATCGGCAGTTACCTATTTGGTTACTTATGGAGTTATCTGTTATTCGGCGGCGGAAACTTGGTCGAACGGAAACTAAGGTCAGGGTTTATGGGCCATTTGCTTAAAATGACGCCAAGTTTTTATGAAAAAAACCGTACAGGAGATTTAATGGCAAGGGCAACCAATGATTTAAAGGCAATATCCCTCACAGCTGGTTTCGGGATATTGACCCTCGTAGACGCGGTGCTGTTCACCATCACGGTAGTGGTCATGATGGGAGCCACGATCAGCTGGCAGTTGACGATTGCGGCGGTGCTGCCGCTTCCGATCATGGCAGTGCTGATGCAAATTTACGTGAAGAAAATTTACAAACGTTTTACGGATGCACAAGCAGCCTTTGGCACTTTAAATGACAAGGTCCTGGAATCCATTTCCGGTGTCCGTGTTATCCGGGCCTATGTCCAGGAACGGGAAGATGAAAAGCGATTTGAGGAAATGACCGAGGATGTATATGGCAAAAACCTAGCCGTGGCAAGAATCGACGCCCTCTTTGATCCGACAATCAGCATTATCATCGGCATCAGCTATTTAATCGGGTTGGGCTATGGGGCTTATCTTGTGTTTCAACAGGCCATAACGCTTGGCGGGCTTGTTTCGTTCAATGTGTACCTAGGCATGTTAATCTGGCCGATGATCGCGGTGGGTGAACTGATCAATGTCATGCAAAGGGGAAATGCTTCGTTAGACCGTGTTCAGGATACCCTTTCGTATGAAGCGGATGTGAAGAATTCAATGGGGATGGAGAGTATTACGAACCCGGGGAATATCCAATTCAATTCCGTGCATTTTACATACCCTTCCTCAACGGTTGTGAATCTATCCGATATTTCCGTTCAGCTTGAGCGCGGTCAAACATTGGGGATAGTGGGGAAAACAGGTAGTGGAAAAACGACATTCGTGAAGCAATTGCTGCGGGAATATCCTTTAGGAACAGGTGAAATCGCTTTTGCAGGCATGCCGCTGGAGCAACTGCACCTTGAAGATATCCGTAAATGGATCGGATATGTTCCACAGGACCATTTTTTATTCTCGAAGACTGTTAGGGAAAATATCTTATTCGGTAAAATGGATGCAACGGAAGGTGAACTGGCTGAAGCCATCCGGCTTGCGGATTTTGAGAAGGATTTAATGATGCTGCCAAACAGATTAGAGACACTCGTCGGTGAGAAGGGTGTCGCTCTGTCCGGTGGGCAAAAGCAGAGGATCTCGATTGCCAGGGCATTGATCAAAAATCCGGAAATCCTTATATTGGATGATTCCTTATCCGCTGTCGATGCAAAAACGGAAACGACAATCATCGAAAATATCCAAAATGAACGGGCAGGGAAAACGACCATCATCACAACCCACCGCTTATCAGCCGTTCAGCACGCGGACAGGATTATCGTATTGGACAGCGGAAAGATCATCGAAGAGGGGACTCATGCGGATTTACTGCTGAATGATGGCTGGTATAGCGAGCAATATGAACGACAGCAGGTTGACGAAGGAACGGAGGTGAAGGCATGAAGGTCGTAAAGAAACTTTTTAATTATGCTGCCCTTTATAAAAAATTGATCATTGGCGCCCTGATCATGCTTGCTCTTTCGGTAGCGGCCGATTTAACGGGTCCTTTCGTTGCCAAGAAAATCATCGATTCACATATACTTGGCATCGAATCTTCCTGGCATGAAGCAGGTAAAGGAAAAGATGCAGTTAAGTATGATGGAAATTGGTATAAACGGGCTGATTACTTTTCAAAAGGTGAGAAGAAAGGCAGGGAAGTCCATGTTCTGCAGGTTGGCAATCAATTTGTCTTCGTAGATGAAGCTGTCCCTATCGATGGGCGCAGAACCTTGGAGAACCAATCATTGATCATCAAGAAAGACGGGAAAGAGCAACGTGCGCAAGCAGTGAAATTGACGAGTCAGGAAGTGATGGGATTTTATCAACCGGAAATCCCGCGGATCATTAAGCTTGTGGCTTTTTATTTTAGCCTTGTCATCCTTTCCTCCATTTTTCAATATGGCCAGAGTTTTTATTTACAGAAAGCGGCGAACCGAATCATACAGAAGATGCGAAATGATATTTTTAGGCATATTTCCCGTCTGCCGATACGTTATTTTGATAATATGCCAGCGGGTAAAATTGTAGCCAGGGTCACTAATGATACGGAAGCGATCCGGGAATTATATGTAACCGTGCTCGCCAACTTCTTCTCGAGTACCATTAATATTTTCGGCGTTCTAATTGCTTTGTTTATTCTGGATCCACGAGTCGGTACCATTGGCCTTCTACTTATTCCGATCATCGTTATCTGGACGATGGTATACCGTAAATTCGCCTCGAAATATAATCACATCATTCGGGAACGGGTCAGCGATATTAATGGAATGATTAATGAATCCATTTCTGGTATGAGCATCATTCAGGCATTTGGACGTGAAAAGGAGACGAAGCAATCTTTTGAAAATCTGAACCGGGAGCATTTTTCCTATCAAAATAAAATGCTCCATTTGAATTCGTTGACGGGTGGAAACTTGATTGGCGTCATTAAGCTTTTGGCGCTGATGGCCTTCGTCTGGTATTTCGGCGGGATTTCCCTTACAGCGGGTTCGGCCATTTCCTTAGGGATGATGTATGCAATTGTTGATTTGATCAGCCGCCTGCTACATCCGCTTCACGGAATCGTCAATCAGTTCGCTAATCTTGAACAGGCGCTTGTTGCAGGGGAGAGGACGTTCAGCTTATTGGATGAGAAGGGATTGGCAGTCAGCGATGAAAACATATCCAGATACAAAGGAAACGTACAATTCGAAAATGTTTCTTTTGGTTATAAGGATAAAGAATATGTGTTAAGGGACATTTCCTTCTCCGCTAGACAGGGGGAAACGGTGGCTTTAGTTGGCCACACCGGTTCAGGAAAAAGCTCCATAATGAATTTATTATTCCGCTTTTATGACAGCAGTGAAGGTCAGATCAAAATCGATGGCAGAAATATATTGGATATCCCCCATCAGACGCTTAGGGAGCATATGGGGATCGTCCTTCAGGACCCCTATTTATTTACTGGCACCATCGCATCCAATATCAGTCTCAATCATAAAGGCATCACAAGGGAAATGGTTGAAAAAGCATTAAGAGATGTCGGGGGGGACAAAGTGCTGAAGCATCTTCCTTTAGGGCTTGACGAGCCCGTGATCGAAAAAGGCGGAACGCTGTCTTCCGGACAGCGTCAGCTAATCTCTTTTGCCCGTGCCCTTGCATTCAATCCGGCCATATTGATCTTGGATGAAGCGACAGCAAGCATCGACACCGAAACCGAGGCAATTATCCAGGAGGGTATGGAAGTGCTGAAAAAAGGGAGAACGACCTTCATCATTGCACATAGGCTTTCCACGATAAAAAATGCCGACCAAATTCTTGTACTGGAAAAAGGGCGGATTGCAGAGCAAGGTACACATGAGGAATTAATGCAACTGAAAGGGAAGTACTATCAAATGTATGAACTGCAGGCAGGTCCGCATAAAGGCATGGCTGGCTGAACACAATGGAATAAGGGTAGATCATCTAGATTAAACTATAATGAAGGTACCGACTTTTGGTACCTTCAAGCATAATGGTTGATAATAGTAATCATTACGTTTAAGATATACCTATACTGACGATGAGGTGATAATAGTGAAACAAGAAATTCATCCCGATTATCAACAAGTGGTATTCATGGATACCAACAGTGGGTATAAATTTTTGGCAGGCTCCACTAAGACGTCCAATGAAACAATCGTTTGGGAAGACGGCCAAACATATCCTTTATTAAAAGTGGAAATCAGCTCGGATACGCACCCTTATTATACAGGAAAGCAGAAGTTTGCTGAAAAAGGCGGACGGGTCGATCGCTTCCTGGATAAATATAATATGAAGAAATGAGAGTTAGGCCATCGGGAAATCGATGGTCTTCTTTTATTGATGGAATAAAAAAGGTGCCCATAAAATATGAGGCACCCATTACTTTAATCATTTTGCAGCAATTGCTTCCCCTTTGGCAATATTGACGAGGGCAGCTTCGAAGTCCTTGATTAAATCGTCCGGATTTTCCAGTCCGACAGAGAGGCGGAGCAAGCTATTCGTGATGCCTCGCTTTTCCCTTTCATCAGCAGGCATGGCCGCATGGGACATTTTGGCCGGGTAGGATAATATGGATTCTACCGCTCCCAGGCTTACGGCAAAAACAGGGAGCTCGACAGTGTTCACGAAGGAACGGAAGATTTCCTCACTTTCCAATTCAAATGAAAGGACCGCCCCTGCTCCGAGTGACTGGCCTTTCTGGATGGCGTGCTGTGGATGATCGGCTAGGCCGGGATAATACACTTTTTTCACCAAGGGCTGCTCCTTTAAGTAGGCTGCAATCTTTTCGGCCCCTTTTTGTGAATGTTCCATTCTAACTGACAAGGTTTTCAAGCCTCTCATTACGAGCCAGGCATCCTGAACACCAAGGACCGCTCCAAAGGAGTTTTGAAGCGAACCGAGTCTTGCCGCCAAATCCGGATCTTTCACGACCGCAAGCCCAGCTATCACATCACTATGTCCGGATAAAAACTTCGTCGCGCTATGAAGGACAACATCAGCGCCCAGGTTCAGCGGTTTTTGCAATGCGGGCGTCAAGAATGTATTATCAACAAAACTTAAGGCACCGGCTTTTTGTGCGATATCACATACAGCTTGAATATCGGTCACTTTAAGTAAAGGATTTGAAGGCGTTTCAATGTATATGGCCCTGGTATTTGGCTGAACCGCCGCTTTGACACTTTCAAGGTCCGTCATGTCAACGAAGGTATGCTCAATATTGAAACGGTTCAAAACGCTTGTGACCATCCTGAACGTTCCGCCATACACATCTTCGGAAATGACGATATGATCCCCGGCAGACAATAGCAGGAAGGCTGTTGAAATGGCAGCCATACCTGATGAAAAGGCAAAGCCGTGAGTGCCTTCCTCAAGTTCGGCAATGATGTCTTCAAGTGCCTCACGAGTTGGGTTCCCGCTTCTGCTGTAATCATATTTGCCGAATTGATCGATATCGGATTGATGGAAAGTCGATGCATGCTGGATGGGGACGCTCACACCGCCCGTTGCCGGATCGAATTTATGTTGATTATGAAGTAATTTTGTTTCAAAGCTAAAATCATGATCTGTCATCGTAGTGCCTCCCTTTTTACATGTGCGAATGCTTGCTGCAAGTCACCAATCAAATCGTCGCTATCCTCGATGCCAACGGAGAAGCGGAGCAGTCGATTACAAACACCGTTTGCCGTTCTGACCTCAAGCGGTATATCGGCATGTGTTTGTGTGGCAGGATAGGTGATGAAGCTTTCAACCCCTCCCAGGCTTTCTGCAAAGGAAATTAATGAGAGCGATTGTAAAAATGGGTTGACCGCCGCTTCATCAATGATGCGGAAAGAAATCATGCCGCCTCGGCCCGGATACAATACGTCCGTAACACAATCATGCTCCGATAAGTAATCTACAAGTATCTTGGCATTCTTTTCATGACGCTCCATCCGCAATGCCAGGGTTTTCATTCCGCGCATCAACAGCCATGAATCAAATGGGCTCAAGACAGCTCCAGTGCCATTATGATGGAAGGCAAGTGCATCACATAATTCAGCGCCGCTAGCAACGATCAGTCCGGCGAGCACATCATTATGACCACCGAGATACTTGGTTGCACTGTGGATCACAATATCAGCTCCAAGCAAGATTGGTTGTTGAATAAGAGGCGTGTAAAAAGTGTTATCAACGATTAGCAATAAATTATATCGTTTAGCCAATGCGGCAACGGCGCTAATATCCGTTTGCTGCATAAGAGGGTTAGTGGGAGTTTCGATGAAGATGGCTTTCGTGTGAGGAGTGATGGCTTTTTCGATATCCTCCAAACAACAAGTGTTTACATAGTCACACTGCAATCCCCATTTTTTAAAACCTTGTTCTAACAGCCGATATGTACCGCCATAAAGATCTTCACTGACAATCCACGCATCCCCGGATTTAAAAAGGGCGAGTATAGTGGAGATGGCGGCCATTCCTGAACTGCAGGCATAGCCTTGGTCTCCTTTTTCCAGATCGGCGATGGATCGCTCCAATAGCTGGCGGGTAGGGTTACCTGTCCTTGTGTAGTCGAATCCCGTCGATTGACCGATTCCTTCGTGGCGAAAAGCTGTTGAAAAGTATACCGGCGGATTGACTGTTCCTGTCGCCGTTTCACTGCGATTTCCTAATTGAGCAAGATATGTTTCAGGTTTATACATGGTTTTCACTGCTCCTTTGAGTTAAATAAAATAAAAAAAAGTCTTCTTTAAGAAGAAGACTTTGATTAAGTAGGGACGAGTCATTCTTCTTATCTTCCAAGTTCATAAACTTGTGGAATTAGCACCTTTTCATTGGTTTGAAACAAATGAAGGTTGCTGAGGTGTCATCGGGCCATTCCCTCTACCTCTCTCGATAAGAGTTTAGATTATTCAATTTCTTTTGAATTTACTATATATACAAAACACTGTCAAGGACATTTTGGGGATGATGATGTGTTGGTGTTCATGGCCAGGTCAATTGAAGCCTAGCGGTGCCTACACTTTATGTGTCAAAAAAGAATATCCAAATTTTCATCTAAATATGAATGGCCTAGGATTTTTCAGAAATATGGAAAGGGTCAGCGGGATATTTTTGCTTTAAAATAATAAAGTTTGTACAATGTATGGAGAGAAAGAATAATCCGACATTATTCATTTCATATGCAAAAATTCTTCAATGAATAGTGCAAACTTAGGAGGAGAACACATGGAATACAGAATCGAACGTGATACGATGGGTGAAGTGAAAGTTCCTGCTGATAAATATTGGGGAGCACAAACTGAGAGAAGCCGTAACAATTTCAAAATCGGTAACGAAAAAATGCCGATAGAATTGGTTCGTGCATTTGCATACGTTAAACAAGCTGCTGCAAAGGTGAACTATGATCTTGGCGATCTTTCCGAAGTTAAAAAGAACGCCATCGTCAAGATTTGCGGCGAAATCCTTGAAGGTACGCTTGATGAACATTTCCCGCTTGTAGTTTGGCAAACGGGAAGCGGTACGCAAAGTAATATGAATGTGAATGAAGTGGTCGCTAACAAAGGGAATGAATGGTTAAAAGAAAATGGTGAATCGGAAATCCTTCACCCGAATGATGATGTTAACAAGGCACAAAGCTCAAATGATACTTTCCCGACTGCCATGCATATTGCAGCCTTTATGGAAGTCGCTGAAAAATTGGTTCCTGCCATCAAAGCACTTCGTGATACATTCGATACAAAAGAAAAAGAATTTTGGGATGTCGTGAAAATCGGCCGGACACATCTTCAAGATGCTACACCCTTAACATTAGGACAAGAAATTTCCGGTTGGAAAGCGATGCTCGATAAAGATTTGGCGATGATTGAGGAAAGCAGCCAAAAACTATTGAACCTTGCTCTAGGCGGAACGGCTGTAGGAACCGGAATCAATACAAAGAAAGAATTCCCGGGACTTTCTGCCAAACAAATTGCAGCAGATACAGGATATCCTTTTGTCACATCTGATAATAAGTTCCATGCATTGACTAGCCATAACGAAATCGTCTACGCACACGGTGCTTTGAAAGCATTGGCGGCAGATTTAATGAAAATTGCGAACGATGTCAGATGGCTTGCAAGTGGACCGAGAAGCGGAATCGGAGAAATTGCCATTCCGGAAAACGAGCCGGGCAGCTCCATCATGCCAGGTAAAGTCAATCCGACCCAAAGTGAAGCGCTTACCATGATTGCGACACAAATCGTGGGTAACGATGCTACAATTGGCTTTGCAGCAAGCCAAGGTAACTTTGAATTGAATGTATTCAAACCAGTCATCATCTATAACTTCCTGCAAACGGTCAAATTATTGACGGAAGGCATTCATTCCTTCAACGATAATTGTGCGGTTGGCATCACTGCAAATGAAGATAAGATCAAAGAAAATGTAGAGCGTTCCCTTATGCTGGTAACAGCATTGAACCCGCATATCGGTTATGAAAAAGCAGCCAAGATCGCCAAAACTGCCTTCAAGGACAACTCCACGTTAAAAGAAGCGGCATTGAAACTGGAGTTCCTGACGGAAGATGAATTCAAAGCATGGGTCGATCCTGCTAACATGGTTAATAAATAATTGGTTGGAAGCACCCTCCCTCTAGCATTAGGGAGGGTGTTTCCATGTGTTAAAATACTGGAATCGACAAATACTGAAATCATAAGTATCTGGAACAGGAGGAAAAACAATGTCTATATGCCCGCTTTGCAACGGTCTAAGAAAAATTCATGTGGATTGCCCGGAATGCGGCAGTGAACTTGAGGATAAAGGGAAATTCAGGGATTATGCTGATGATTACAGTGCTTATATGGATATCGACATACTTAAAGAAAACGACGGATACCCTCAATCCCTTCAAAAAGGGCAATGTCCCCATCTCATGAAATGCCCTGAATGCGGACATGATGAAGTGGTATTGGTCCAGGAATGAATCGCCCTTTATTTTAATAAACGTAAAAAGACCCATAATGAATGGGTCTTTTCATGTTTAATTGGCAGATAACTTCATGCTTTCCTGCATCTGTTCATCTTCTTCAACTAAAATGCGATGTTCGGTCCCTTTATCAAAAAAGTGCGCTTTATTCATGTCGAGGGCAAGTTCGATCTTTTCGCCTGCCTGGATAATGTTATTGGCATCGACCCTTGCAACGAAGTCCTGCCCCTCTAAAGTGGAGTAGAGCATGATCTCCGCGCCCATGAGTTCGGCTACATCAATTTGGGTCGTGAATGTAGTGTTAGGGGACTCCGTGAAATAAGCTCCTTCATTATGGAAATCTTCCGGACGGATTCCAAGGATTACATCTTTTCCGACATATCCTTGATCACGTAGCATTTTCATCTTAAATTCAGGTATTTCAAGCGTTTGTTCGCCTATTTTGATTGTGCCTTCTTTTAATGTTCCGGTAAAGAAGTTCATGGCAGGCGATCCGATAAAGCCGCCGACAAACACGTTTATTGGTTTCTCATAAACATCCTTTGGAGCACCGACCTGTTGGATGATACCATCTTTCATTACAACAAGACGTGTCGCCATGGTCATTGCCTCTGTTTGGTCATGTGTGACATATATCGTTGTGGTGTCGAGCCGTTTATGCAGTTTAGCTATTTCCGCGCGCATTTGAACCCGAAGTTTTGCGTCGAGATTGGATAATGGCTCATCCATCAAGAAAACTTTTGCGTCCCTTACAATTGCACGGCCAAGTGCAACACGCTGGCGCTGACCACCTGAAAGCGCTTTAGGTTTCCTGTTTAGCAGCTCTTCAAGTCCGAGAATCCTTGCCGCTTCATTTACTCTTTGCTTGATTTCAGCTTTTGGCGTTTTCCTGAGCTTTAATCCGAATGCCATATTGTCAAATACAGACATATGGGGATATAAGGCATAGTTCTGGAAAACCATCGCAATATCGCGATCTTTAGGGGGGACATCATTGACTCGCTTGCCGTCTATGTATAAATCCCCTTGGGAAATGTCTTCCAGTCCGGCAATCATCCTTAATGTCGTTGATTTACCGCAACCTGAAGGTCCCACAAAAACGATGAATTCCTTATCGGCAACACGAAGGTTGAAGTCTTTAACAGCCGTCACCTTTTTATCATAAATCTTGAATATATGATCTAATACTAACTCTGCCATGAAAAATCCCCCTTTTAAACTCTTAGATTACTTGTACCAATTAGCTATAGTCTAAGCTATAGGTTTTGAAAAAAGTATGGGCATATTGCACAAAAAAGTGTTTACATTGGAAATTAATCATTTAGTAAAAGTATCAAGTATGCAGTAAGGGCATGACGGAAGTTTCTAATATCGAGACCAGTTTTTTCAGAGAATCTATCGATTCGGTATTGTAAGCTGTTCCGATGTATATAAAGCTGTTTGGCGGCATATGTGGCATTGGAGTTACATTCGATATATGTTTTAACCGTTTTGATAAGCTCAGTATCCTGCTTGGTCTTGCCAAGAATTTCATTGATAAACCAATTTGCATTCTTAAAGGATGGATCATTTATTAATGAGTATGGGATGATGTCTGCCAAATCAGTCACTTTTATATCCGGCAGATGCACCTGTGCCACTTCAAAACACTTTTTCTCCTGAGTCCAGTGATGACGAAGGTCTTGATCTACAGGGTGAAATCGCCCGGTGAACATACGGGTCTTTACATAAAAGTCACTTTCAAGTGTGGAAGTAATGGCGATCAGTTCTTTATTTGATAATGGTTCATCCTTGTCCGGTTCAATTAAGACGCCTGCTGTTTCATTTTCCCAAATAATAGCTGCGTCAGATGGAACGAAAGCGAGGAAGGCCCCTTCAAAATCGGAGTTGGAAAAATCAGCATGAGTCAACTTGAAATGAAGGAATCGAACATTCTCCCAGCTCGTTAAAGGCAATGGTGCATTCGGTTCGGATAAAAAATTTTTCCATGATGAGCCTGGATGTGCATTGAGGTTATTTGGGTTTATGGAAGGAACAAAAAGCAGTTCCAATAAACGGATTTCTTCTGCTGTGATTTCTGAACGGGGAATACCAAGTATACTTCTGAAGTCTTCGAACCAAACATAATTAGAAATATCATCAGTATCCTTTTTATTGGTAAGAGCGTTCGGGAATTTTTGTTTAAGATTTTCAAGCATCGGTTCCACCTTCTTTCTCCCTTTCCATATCATTATAGCGAAAAAGAATAAAGTTCAAAAGATTAGGATATCTTTAGTTTTTCCGAGAAGGGAAAACCAAAGAAAAGTTGCAAGTATTATTAATTTCAGGAGAGGGTATTGCGTATGCTTTATGGAATATCGTTTAAGAGGAGGAGATCATGAACATTTTAATATTGGGCGGTACACGGTTTTTAGGCCGATATATAGCAAAAGCTGCAATAGAGAAGGGGCATGATGTCACACTTTTTAATCGTGGAAATGACCCTTATGTTTTCCCCGAAATAGAACAATTAAAAGGGGATCGCGACGGTGATCTTGAAATGCTGAAAGGAAGACAATGGGATGCAGTCATTGATACATCAGGCTTTATCCCTCGAACTGTATCAAAATCTTGCAGGTTGCTTAATCAAGTTAAACATTATACATATATTTCAAGCATCTCAGTTTATAGTGATCCAACCGAACCAGGTATTGATGAAAGTGGAGAGGTTCATGCACTAAATGAAGATAAAGCAGAACCCACGGAACGGCTGGACCGATATACGGTGAATATTATGGTCCGTTAAAATCATTAAGCGAAAAAGCAGCTGAAAAAGAACTGCCGGGGAAAGTCTTGTCAATTCGTGCCGGGCAAATAGTAGGTCCATATGATTACACTGACCGATTGCCGTACTGGCTTAAAAGAATAGCGGAAGGGGGAGAAGTTTTAGCGCCTGGACGCCCTGGACGTCCAATCCAAATTATCGATGCAAGGGACTTGGCTCAATGGATCATCCAAATGATGGAAAGGGGCGTGACAGGTACGTATAATACCGTTGGGCCAGAATACACACTGACTATGGGGCAAATACTAGAAGACTGCAAAAAGGTAACAAGAAGTAATGCTGCCTTTACATGGGTCTCTGAAAAATTTTTAAATGACAATAAAGTAGAGCCGTGGGGAGACATGCCTTTATGGATACCGGAAGAATTCCCTTTACCAGGAGGTAAGGAACCTTTGAATGGGTTTTTGGCTGTCGACAACGATAAAGCAATCAATAATGGACTAACATTCCGTCCCCTATCAGATACTCTCGAAGATATATGGAATTGGGAAAAGGGCCGTCCGGAATCCGCCGATAGAAAAGCAGGCATGCACAGACAACATGAAAGTGATCTTCTTGGATTATGGAAACAGACAATAGGGTGAGACCTTCTTTTATTATACTGAAGTATTAATGGCACATTATGTATGCTTGGTGGAAAGGATGATTTTATACAATGAGGAATCAAAAAAAACGATGGGGTCAAAACCCCATCGCTTTTTTAGGAAGGGCTTGCATGGTTTGTAAGTATTTCAAGGTTTTCCATGGCGGCTGCCACTTTTTCCTTGTTGATATCAGGGAAAAGAAGATGGATGTCTTCACCTTCTTTGACAGAGTGGGCTGCAATCTGTTGAAGTTCCGCCTTATGTTCAACAGTCAGGCCAATATCAAGCAATGTCATCGGCAATTTAAGCACCCGGTAGATGGGCAGCAATTGTTTGATTTCCGAGAATTTCCCTTCCAGCACAAGCTGGACTAAATTCCATATGCCACTTTTTCCCCGTGAAGTAAATGATGCGCTTGGGTGATGGAAGTCATGCCATTATTAATGGAGTGGGCACCGGCAACGCGCAAGTACTGGCCGCCAAATCCACCAACAAGACCACTTGTGATGATGTTCGTTTCAATTACACGCTTCAGCGCATCTGTCCATTTCCCTTTTTCCAAATCAGCTAAGGCTTCCTCGCCATATGTCAATAAAACTTCCTGGCATTGCCTTGCGGCCAGATGGGCCAATTCAATACAAACGGACTTGGTGGCAAGCTTTTCGGCCAGTGCATTGCCCTCGTACCATTTCGCCAATGTATCGCCGATTCCAGCACGTAAATAGTTAATCGGCGAATTAAGAAGAATTCCTGGTTCGATCAATAACATCCAAGTGCTTTTTTCATGAATATCATAACGGACATATGAACCATTATCATCATAAATGACACTCAACGGTGTCCAGGCAGCGCAGGTGGAAGCCAAGGTTGGAATGAGGATGATTTCCTTTTGAAGCGAGTTTCCGGCCGATTTGGCGAGGTCGAGCAACTTACCGCCGCCAATGCCAATTAAGGCATCTGCACCATGTTCAAGAGCTGCCTTCTTGACGCGTTCAATTTCCGGGTCACTGCATTCCCCGCCGTATGTGAAAAAGATCGTTTCAATATTTTCTAAGGAAGGAAAGAAGGGTTCAGTAACTTCCCAGGATTTTTGTCCATGAATAACGAGCACTTTACGAATGTTCCCTCTACTCAGTTTCACTTCCAGGTTTTCAAGGACATTTGCTTTACAGGCGTAATAAGCGGGGCCGCTGCGGACCTCCAGTAAGGTATTCATATTTGCTCTCCTTAATGAAAGGCCTGTTCCCGGTAAAGGGGAAGCAGGCCTGATTATTTGATCAATTCATCCAGTCTGGTTTTCCGAATCCGGCAAATTTGTCATCGATCACTTTTTCAAACTGGTCAGATTCCACTACAGATTTAATATCCTTGGCAAATTGAGCGTCTACATCTTTTGTATTCACTGCAACAACGTTTCGATACATATCCGGCATGTTTTCTAAAACTAGGGCATCCTTGATGTCCATTTTCGCTGCAAGAGCAAAGTTGCCAGGGACCGCCGATAGGTCGACGCTGTCTGTTGCGCGGGGCAACTGAGCGGATTCCAATGGTTTTAGCTGGATGTTTTTTGGATTTTTCGTTACATCCTTTTCAGATACTTTTAAAGGGTCGACATTTGGATCGACTTCAATCAACCCTTCATCCACCAGCACTTTTAGTGCACGTGCCAGGTTAACCGGATCATTGGGCACTGCAAGGGATGTACCGTCTTTCACTTCTTTCAATGAATTATACTTATTAGAATATATGCCCATTGGCGCTGTTGGAACTATGATAAGGTCGGAAAGCTTTAAATCATTTTCTTTAGCGAAGTTATCCATGTACACTTTATGCTGGAAAAGGTTGGCGTCGATCGAGTTGTTGCCAAGCGACTTATTCGGCTGGATATAGTCGGTGAATTCGACGATCTCTATTTTGTATCCGAGATCTTCCAGACCTGGTTTGATGGCCTCCTTAACCATATCGGCGTACGGCCCGGTAGTCGCCCCGATCTTCAATTCTTTTTTGTCTTCTGTATTTGGGGATGCATCATCGCTCCCGCAAGCTGCCAAGCCGAGTGCAAGTGCACAGACTGATAATAACGAAGCTATTTTCTTCATTTGAAATTCCTCCTGAGTAATGAAATGTATTGAGTCATTAAAAAAAGTGATTAAACCTATCGCTTGTTAACTATGTATGAAACTTTGTCACCAACCATTTGAATGAGTTGCACAAGGCAGATCAGCACGACGATCGTCGTGATCATGACTGTGTTGTCATATCGGTAATATCCGTACCGGATGGCCAGGTCGCCAATTCCGCCACCGCCGATTGTCCCAGCCATTGCTGAGTAACCGATAAGCGAAATGGTCGTTAATGTCAGTCCTTGAATGATTCCCGGTTTTGCCTCTGGAAGAAGTACATCCTTAATGATCATCCATGGAGTGGCACCTACGGCAATTGCAGCTTCAATCACTCCTCTGTCTATTTCACGTAATGCCGTTTCAACAATCCTTGCAAAAAAAGGGATTGCGGATACGGACAGGGAAACAGAAGCTGCTCTTGGCCCTATCGTCGATCCTGTAAGTAGGTCCGTTAAAGGAAGGAGGGCGACCAAAAGAATGATGAACGGGATTGAACGGACAATATTGACTGCGAAACCGAGAGATCGATTCACGATGCCATTTTCAAAAAATAAATTCCTTGTTGTTGTAAATAGCAATACTCCAAGCGGTAAACCGATCAGCAGGGCTACTGCAAGAGAAACGCCGACCATATAAATCGTTTCAAGAAAGGCTTTATTAAGATCAGGTAAAATATTTACGATGGGATTAAGCAGTGACATGTTTTAACACCTCCACAGAACTGGAACGATTTTTTATATATTCCAATGCCGAATGAATTTGGACGGCATCGCCAATTAACTCGATGATTAAAAAGCCTAAAGGAACATCCTGGATATACTCAATTTTACCGTGTAAAATATTTCCCTTTACTGCATGGGATTGGAGAGTATCCGAAAGAATCGATTCACCGGCGGTTTGCCCTTCGAATTGGATCTTAATAATCGTACCTTCACTTTCTTCAATCAAGTGCGAAGGGAGTTCGAAATCCAGTACACTGCTAATGAATTGCTTCGTTAACTCCTGTTTGGGCTGTGAAAATATTTCATAAACGGGTCCTTCTTCAATTACCCGGCCATCCTGCATCACGGCGACTCGGTGGCATAGTTCTTTGACCACTTCCATTTCATGTGTAATCAACACGATGGTGATACCAAGCTCACTGCTTATCTTTTTCAATAACTGTAAAATCGCTTTTGTAGTTGTTGGATCAAGGGCTGAAGTCGCTTCATCACATAATAGTACAGTGGGTTCATTTGCTAACGCGCGAGCTATGCCGACCCGTTGCTTCTGTCCACCGCTAAGCTGTGCAGGATAGACATCTTTCTTATCGCTGAGCCCCACTATTTCCAACAATTCCAATACACGTAACATAGTCGCGTCCTTCGATCGATGCGCGGCCCTTAAGGCGAAAGCGACATTTTCATAAACGGTTTTTGAACTGACCAGGGAAAAGTGCTGGAATATCATCCCGATTTTTTGCCGTTGTTTACGAAGCTCTTTGCTAGATAAAGAGGTTAAATCAATGCCGTCGATAATGATATTTCCACCTGTCGGACGTTCAAGCAAATTCAAGCAGCGGAGCAATGAGCTTTTTCCAGCTCCGCTGTAGCCGACAATTCCATATATTTCACCAGTTTGAATGGTTAAAGTTACGTTATCCACTCCGATAACTCGGTTTTTCTTCGAGACGTATTCCTTTCGGACTGAACGGATTTCAATCATGAGCTTTCCCCCTTAAACATTAAAAAAGCTGCCTCTATCATTCAGAAAGAGGCAGCGAAATCATATCTCGGCTTATCTTTCAGAATGCAATCATTCTGCAGGAATTGGCACCGTTCCCTAAGGGCGGTTGCCGGACATCACAGGGCCTGATCCCTCCGTCACTCTTGATAAGTAAATTATTATTTTAGAATATTTCAAGTTTTATAATATAATCTATATTATTTGTAAAATCCGGCATTGTCAATCGTTACTTTTACTTTTTTGTCATTAAATCTGGTACAGTCCGTTAAAACGATTCATGGAAAATGGGCTATTAAGCAATAATCCAGCATTTTCATCGAGGCTATTCATTCCAATATTTCCTTGTCAAAAAGGTAAAGTGGTACTACAGTTATTATAGTAAAGTTAAAAAAAGGAAGATGAAACTATATTTATACAATGATGGGGAGGAAACCGAATGATAGAGATCAAGACGATAAATGATGTGGTTTGCGTGCATGGGACTCCTGGCGGGAACAAGGCGGGGATGAGTGTGTATGTCTTTTTAACGGATGGCCTATTGATAGATACTGGCGCACAGATTTTATTGGAAGAGCTTATTCCATTCTATGAATCCGCAGACTTCGACTCAGTGGCCCTGACTCACTATCATGAAGACCATACGGGGGGTGCTGCCTGGATACAGGAACATAAAAAGGTCCCTCTTTTCATTCACCCGATGTCGGTTGAGGTTTGTGCAAAGGATGCTGAATATCCTGAATATCGCAAAATTTTCTGGGGAAAGAGAGACGCCTTTAAAGCTGAGCCGCTAGGGAAGGCCATTCGTTCCCGTACCGAAACGTGGGAGCCGATTTTTACCCCAGGTCATGCAAAGGACCATATGGTGTATTTGAATCACAATAATGGCGTGCTCTTTTCAGGAGACCTTTTCGTAACCCCAAAAACAAAGCTTGTTTTACGGGAAGAGTCCGTCCCGGTAATCATCGATTCGATAAAAAGATTGCTTCAATATGACTTCGGGGAAGTGTTTTGCTGTCATGCTGGGCATGTCCCTGATGGGAAGGAGATGTTTCGAAAAAAACTGGATTATCTGGAAAACCTCCAAGGGGAAATTTTACGCTTGCATTCTCAAGGGCTGACCGTTCGTGAAATCCAGCAGGTCGTTTTACCGAATCGCTATCCCCTTATCGAGATATCTGGGCATGAATGGGATTCAGAGCATATCATTACATCGATATTAAACGAAAATATTTTAAGTGCGAGGGAGAATGGGACTATTTGATTGCTATCCGTTTAACGGTCTGACTGATATAAAAGAGAGCTCTCCATAAGAGAGCCCACATTATTCATTTATTGACATTGGGATCTGTTTCATCATAAAAATCATGTGCTTCTTCGATGTTCTGAAGGTTAGCGACTTCATACACATTTCCGCCCGCCATTCCTTCATTGATGATACGGTCGATATCCAGGTAAACGGAGTCCTTGCCATCATATTCGGTATCCTTCAAAAATGTCATTTTTTCTTTATCCAAAAGAAATCCCTCCTAGCCTTTTCTTTAGTTTTAGGCAAAGGAGTTTTTTTTATTCTGTTTAGCGATTTCATGAATGTAAAGGGGTTTCATTCATAAACATGGAAGATCATTAAATCATGTATCATGCTTTTGAGTTGGGTTTCATCTGTTTCGGAAGGCGGATTGGCTGTCCACTCGATGGATCCATCTTTGTGATATAAGGCTTTGACTGCCTGCTTGTTGAAATAAAAGGAAATTTTCCATCCTGGCAGATTCTTATGCAATGGTTCCCATTGAAAATGAGTGATCATATGTATTACCTCCATATATACTGTTTCTCATTCGATTATAATGGAAAACGGCAGCTGGAGGTGTTATTTTCTTTTCAGGTTGGGAAAAGTTAATTCAATGAAAAGATTTTTTAAATGCAAAAGCCTGTTTGTTTCAATTTCTTCTTCATCGAATTGCATCGGCTTTGAGTTCACTTCGTATATGAAAAGCGAGCCCGATTCGTCTTCCCCTATATCAATGGAAAACTCTCCGAGAAACCCGATCTTTTTTGAAAGTATCTCTCCGCATTTTTGGGCGATATTCGCTAATTTCAGATCCAGGTTTTTTGATTTAAGGTCCTGATAAGGAAAAAGCTTTCCGCCTTGGGGAGTGTGGGTGGTGATTTCCTGGGTTTGCGACATCCTTACCGCTTTGCCGGTCACTTTATAAAAACCTTTTTCATAATGGACGAGAATCCGGTAATCATAACGATGCCCAAAGAGTTTTTTTGGTATGATCGCCTGTTGAGCAAGATAGCTCCTTTTTAATAAATCCCTTTTTTTTGTATCCCAGAAGGAAGCAAAATCAGGGAAGGACTCACTATGCTTTAAGCTATTGAACAATAGGGTATCATCATCATTTTTGATAATGGTATAAATGCCCTTCCCTTGGCTTCCTTTGCATGGCTTAAGGTATATATGCCTGTATGTCTCCAGGAAAGAATCAAGGCAACCGCTGTTTCGTAAGACCATGGTGGGCGGAAGGTGGTTGGTGAGGGATCCATCTTCAGTTAATGCTTCGAACATCACATATTTATCTATAAAACAGGGGTTGAATAGAGTCATTCGGTAATCTTTAAAATGTGTGATAAGATGTTGGAATTCCTCTGACGCCTCATAGCTCCTCCAGGGGATACGGTTATAGACGATGTCAGGGAAGGGCACTTTACATTCAATCCACTTGTTTGAAATGGAGGAAAAAAGATACCCTTTCATCGACTCGGAATGAAGGGCATTTCCTGTGAATACATACGCTAATATTCCATGTTTCAATAAATATAATGATAAGTCCCGAAAAAGGGTCAGGTTTCCACCCAAACCTGATTCCTTTTTGGGATTGGAAACAGTTAAAATTCCGACGGTAAGCATCCGGTTACCCGGAAATATTGTGATTGGAATTAGAGGTTGATTCGAATGGTTCTTTTTATAGCTGATTTCTTCTTCGGCAGAGCCGGCGAAAAGTTCCGCATTCTCATGAGTGTGGTGCCAATTTTCAGTGGGGATATCATAAAAAATGTTCATTGCGGCACTCTGATTGATTTTGTAATCGTCTGTTCTGTAAGATAAATGGCATAATCAAGGCTTAGCTTTCTGGTCAGCAATTCGAAATCCTTGAGTTTTGGATGGGAGAAGATGGAACGTCCAGGCTTGGAATTGGCTTCAAACATCCAAACCTGCCCTTTTTTATCCAATCCAAAATCGAATCCTATTTCTGCGATGATGCCGTCCAAGTTCTTTTCTATACTGTCACTTAAAATCAGTGCGGCTTCCGAAAGCTTTCGTTCGACTTCTGTCGCCTCATCGTCATCTCCAAACAGTTCGGCAACCGTTTTGATGACACCCCCGCTTTTAATATGGGTCGTGACGCTGCCGGCGCCGGCGATTTTTGCGGCAATCGCGGTCACCTGCCATTTTCCATTACTGTCCTTGTTCGTATGGACCCGAAAATCCACTGGACGTTTTTCAGATCGAATTAATGGGATGCCCTGCTGTACGATCAGATTCTCGAGCGGGCGGTCGTGAAAAATGTGTTTAACGATGGATTCCAATGTCGAAAACCGTTGCAGTTTATTTTCTTTTGCTTCGTTTGTATAGCGGCAATAGTAAACATTCTCATGCTTATCATAAAGTATTTGGTGAATCCCTAGACCGAGGCTGCCGTGAATGGGCTTTATATAAACTTGCCGGTAATGGGAAAGAAGGGTTTCCACCACGGATATGGATTGAAATGGATACGTTTCCGGCAAATAAGGCAGTGCCCGCTCATCTGCACATAACCTTTCATTTACATCCCATTTATTGAAAAATCCGGGGTTATACCATGGTATGGTATATATTTTTTGGAATTTCTGCTTCACTTCTTTAGGTCCATCACGGTTTTCCGTCAACCGATTTGGTAGCCGGTCATAGATGACATTAGGAAAAGGAAATTCATAAATGTTCCAGTCATCTTTATCAAATACATAGCCTTTGATTGTCTCCTCATCCCAATTGATTACATTCTCTCCAAAAACAAAGGGAATACAGCCTGTGGTCTTGCTAAGCGAAAGGAGCTTTGCGAAAAATTCAGATCTCTCCCCTAAAGGTTTGTTTGAAAGGCCCGTGAAGCCTGAGGAAAAGATTCCGACAAGCGGTCCGATATGGATGCTCTTGCCGTATATGAATAAATGAAGGGGAATATCGGTATGATCGAATAGTAGAGCTTCCGCGAGACTTTTCGATAGCACGATTGTTTGATTGACGGCCGGGTTTTGTTTGACGATGGCAGGACATGAATGCCGTCCGAAATAAATTAATTCAATCTCTGCCAAATCTCCAAGCTCTGAAGGGTAGTAGAGAACATTGCCAGGGATAGCGGCAATTTCGGCAGGATAAGTCTTTCTCACTTCCTATTCACCTGCTTTCTGAAGCTGTTCGGCTAAATACTGGCTATACTGAAACGGTGCTCGATGAATATCTTTCATGGTCTCCGGCTGTAGTGCCTGAATGATTTTCCTTCCAGGCTTCGAGTTAATGTCCATTATCCATATTTGGCCTTTTTTATCGATGCCTAGATCAATTCCCAACTCGAATAATCTTTCAAAGACAGCTTCGGTTTCAACGGGCAGGGTACGAAGGATATGATGAATCTTTTGTTCGACAGCAATCGAAATCGTTTCCGGGTTTCTTTTGTTGAAGGTATCCAATGAAATGGCTTCCCCGCCTGTGGCAAGATTTGAAGTAATTCCGTCTTTTTGTCCCGTACGAATTCCGCGGCCCCGTTCCATCCATTGATTCTTCTCGTTTTTTTGAAGTAAAATCCGTAAATCGAATGGCTCATTATTTTGGGTGCAAAGTTCTAAATATGGCTGGCAAAGATAACGGTATCGATTTAATAAATGCTGCAGCCATTTGTTAAGCTGAGATTTGGAGGAGAATGGGCGGTCATATTTGGTGCCCTTTTTCGTCATGGAAACCAAAGTCCCGTCTTCGGTTTTTGAAAGGAGATAGATTCCTGTACCGCCTGCACCGAATTCAGGTTTGATGATGATTTTATCCAGGCGTTCCAAATGTCCTATAATATCTTCAGGTGTCGTCACTTGTACGGTTTCTGGAAAAAATGCCTGTAGGTGTGGATGGTTTTTTAGGATTTGGTACACTTCCCACTTACCAGGAAGGCCCAGTCCTAAGAAATTCGAGTTATCTTTTAACCACTCGATTTTGTGTCGTTTTTCCGTTGACTCACGGACTAAACCGTGATAACAGCGATCATATACAAAATCAGGTAAATCAAAAGATGTGGCGATCCAAGTTTCGTTCTCGGCATCAAAACGCTCGCCCCTCACTTTTTTCAGATCCATATCAATATTTTCCGGTGAGAATTTGCAAACTTTCATATTAAATGATTTAGCGGTTTTGGCTATTTCGGTGAAGTAGTTGTTTTCATGAGTATCCGACGCGGCCATTAATCCTATTAACACGTGCTAGCAACTCCTTTTATGGATGGTTTTCGCGGTTAAGGGCAAGCATGAAATCTATGATTGATTTTACTGATGGACGAAAGGTTTCATAGTTGCCTTGAAATTTTTTCGAAGGTTTTGAATTCACTTCGATGATCCATGGATGGTTATCGGTATCCAGTGCTAAATCGATCCCTAGCTCACCGAATGAATCGTCAAGGTTCTCGACTAAGGTCTCCGCAGTGTTTTTAGCCAGCCGGACGAGCTTTTGATATATGCGGCTGGCGTCCTGAAGTTCAAATGCTTCTTTTAGAAAATCCGGCCCATTTTTCATCACTCCGCCTTGTGCAAGATTGGAAACAATAGTACCAGGATCCCCAATTCGGGCAACCATTGATGTAACTTTCCATTCAAGCTGTTCGTTCCGATGAAGCAGTATGCGGAAATCAACCTTTCTCTGATCGGTTTCGAATAGGGAAATCCCTTTTTGAAGAATGAAGGATCGTTTTCTGGAAAAATTTTTTAAGGTTTCAAACAACTTTTCATCCGTATCAGCAAAATGTACATTCTGGAGATGTCCGGATTGCTCGATTTTCCATTTTCCAGCTACTTGCGTTAATCTGCAAATATTCCTGCCTTGGCTGCCCGATGCGGGTTTAAAGTAGATTACCGAATGCTTTTCTATAAATGTCAAGAAAGGTTCTTTTTCGTTAAACAATATCGTCTCTGGCAAATTTGGCAATAGCTCATCTTCTAAGATCAGTAGTTCATGTACATCATGTTTGGAGAGGAACCTTCCGTTGAACATCGGAATCGACCGTTCCTCCAGTTCAGTTTTAAACAGCTTAAAAGAAGGCGATTGCTCAAGTTTGCGCGAATGTATCCGGTTATAAAATACATCAGGGATGGGGAGGGGCAAGGCTTTCCAGCCACCTTGCCCTGGCAGGTAGCCTTCCACAACCCCATCTTTAAGAGACTGCAGTTTAACTAAATAGAAGGGGATGCCTTGCTGATTACAATATGATTTCATTTCCTGATAAAATTTTTCCATCTCGCCGAATGTCCCGTCTTGCAAGGGAGTCTGGTTCATGAGTGAAGCGAAGAATGGGCCTATTTTAATTGACCTTTCATCCGCATGGTATGAGACGGAGATTGGATCGGAAAAAACGGGTAAGGATAAAATTTGGTTCATATCATATGAAAGTTTCAATGTAGGCTGGGATGACGGGAATGGCTGGACAAGTACCGGGACGGAACGGCATCCAGCCATTATCGTTACGGGTTCTCCAAATTGAAGGCCCCATTCCTCAAATAATTTTTCTTCGATAAACAATAGCGCCTTCTTTCTAGTCTCTGCGGGATTTACCGTAATGTAAACTTTCTGATGGTCAAGGTTCATAATAATTCCCCGTTTGCACTAAGTTTGATATCCTTTAATAATTAAATGATGGGCAAATGTGGATAACACATTCTATGATTTTTTAATTAGAAGGTGTCATCAAGCCTTTATTTCAAGCAATAAAAGAAGTAATTTCATGGGTGAGTTTTGGGTAAACATACTGTTTATGGTCGTCGTTGTTGCAGTAATAGGTGGCTTCACTAATTTATTGGCTATCAGAATGCTATTCAGACCGTATAAGCCAATCCATATTTTTGGGAAGCACCAGGGTTGATTCCGAAGCGGCAGGATGAGTTAGCTAAACAATTAGGCAAATTGGTGGTCGATCATTTAATCACACCAGGGAGCATTCAAAGTAAAGTCATCAATGATGCCTCTATACAGAATATGAAAATTTTCGTCCAGGCAGAAGTAAAGAAAGCATTGTCCACACAAAAAAGTACTGCTCAATTGCTTGATCAATTGGGAATGAAGAATTCTTCATTTACGCTAGAACAGCGGTTACAAACATTCATTCTCGGTAAATATGAAATATGGTCGGAAGAGAACATGAGCAAGAGCTTGAAAGATATCATCCCCCCGCACCTTCAGCAAAAAGCCCTCGACTCGATTCCTGATTTGTCACATTTCATCGTGAAAAAGGGAAAAGAATATTTTTATAGTGCGGAAGGCAAACACCATCTTGAAGACATGTTGGATGATTTTTTCAAGGAACGGGGCAAGCTGATCAATTTAATTCAGCTGTTCATTGGAAACGAAAAGTTAATTGATAAGATTCAGCCGGAAATCATTAAATTTTTTGAACAATCGAGAACGATTGATATATTGTCAGTGATGTTGGTGAAAGAGTGGGGAAATCTCGAGAAATGGGATATAGAGAAAATCGAGGGAATGATCGGGAGAGAAACGATAAAACAATGGATTAGAATTGACTCCCGATTTCTCGGACATTATCGTGGAAAGGGCGTTCCGATTTTAGTGGAAAAAGTTGCCGATTACGTAATCAATCATTTCCAGCCGCTATTCCAAAAACTGCATTTGGCGATATTGTGGAAGAACAGGTTTCGTCCTTTTCGGTGTTCCGTCTAGAGGAAATGGTCGTTTCCATCACTAAGGAATTGTCGATGATCACATGCATTGGGGCTTTGCTTGGTGGAATCATCGGTTTATTTCAAGGTTTCGTAACTGTTTTAATAGGATGACGTGTAATTCTCAATCGGATTTGTTATAGTGGAAAAGGTGTAGGAATACAATGATTACCGGGAGGGGAAATAAATGAGTAACGTATATGATGCAGCGTATGAAATGGAAAAGGCGATTAGGGCAAGTAATGAATATGCCGATTTGCAACGCTTATATGATCTTGTGAATTCTGATGAAGCAACAAAAGGAATGTTTGAAAACTTCCGTAATCTGCAAATGTCATTGCAGCAAAAGCAAATGATGGGACAGGAGATTGCACCGGAAGAGGTTGAGCAAGCACAAAAGACGGTACAGCTTGTCCAACAAAACCCAACCATTTCACAATTGATGGAAGCTGAACAACGGATGAGCATGGTCATCGCAGACCTCAATAAAATTATCATGAAGCCGCTTGAAGATTTATATGGCTTGCCTGAGCAACAGCAATAAGCAGTTGGAGACTCCCTACTTTAATGGTTGGGGGTTTTTTTGTTCCCTGAAAACACAAGTACAAGGGTCGGGAACCACTATTTGTTCTATTCTCGAAATTTTAGTCATAAATTTTGAAAGAGGATACAACAGATGGGAGAGATCAGCATGGTATATCGACTACTTGCGGTCAATATCGACGGGACATTGCTCCAGTCGAATGGCCGTTTAAATAAATCGACTAAAGAAGCAATAGATTATGTTCACCAAAAAGGTGTCCATGTTGCACTTGTGACGTCAAGAAACTATCACTCAGCAAAAAAAGTGGCCAAAGCCCTCAAAATAAATCCGATGATCGTTGCTCAGCAAGGAGCCTTTGTCGGAGCTTCCATGGAAAAGCCGATAATGGTAAAAAGAATATCAGAAGAACTGACTGCAGAGCTCGTGCAAATGCTTGAAAAGACCACGTGCCAAATATTGCTCATTCATGAAAAATACTCGCTGGGCAATCGGGTGAACCTCCCGGAGAATTTGCTTGGTAAATCGGTTATGTATTTGAATGACCAAAATATTTATGCTCAAAATTATGTGGATGATATCAGTGAAGAGCTTATTGATCAGCCGATGGCCCCGACGAAGATGGACATTATATTTCCGGAAAAAAATGCTCGAAATGATATGTTGAAATTGATAAAGGAAATGTTCCCTGAGGTAGATGCAGTCTTACACCCAGGACATAAACTGACAATCGTTCCGAAGGGTGTATCTAAATGGAGTGGTGTATTGTATTTAGCGGACCATTTAAAGGTGAAAAGAACGGAGATCGTCTCGATTGGCGATGGATTGGATGATATGGAGATGATTGCCGGTTCTGGTCTGGGAGTTGCCATGGGCAATGCGGATGAGGAAGTACGGAAAGTGGCAAAATGGGTGACGCGCTCCAATGATCAAGATGGTGTTGCCTATATGCTTAGAGAGTTTTTCCGGAAACAGCATCCGATCGAATTTTTACAAAAAATGAATATGCTTAAGTGAATGGCGGGGTTCCTTCTGTTGAAGGGGCCCCATTCAGATAACGCCGCTTGCGAGGTCTGTCATCTTTCATAAATAATTATAAGTTTCTTTCCATAAACTAAAGGAAAATCAGTAATGGAAAGGAAGAATTCAATGGGTGTAATCAATGCAAAAGAAGTGCAGGTCGGTGACGAGGTGTTTGTGATTTATAATAATCCCCATGTCCCTACAGTTTCGAATATCAGGGCAGCGGAAATTGTTCCGCACCCTAAAGATCCCAATGCAGTTGCCTTGTTCCTGAATGATACATTTCATGCGATCGAGGATGATGATGCTTTGTTCACTTCGGAAGCCTCAGCGGAAAAAGCATACAGTGATTATATGGATAACCAGGACCAGATGACTTGAGAGGCGTTTACTCAGCTTTACGGGTGAACAGACGAAAGCCCACGCTATAAAAAGCGGGGGCTTTTTTTAATTTTATTCACGAGTATTTGCACCAAATTCACGAGTAAAAGATCGAAATTCACGAGTAACGCTCGAATTCACGAGTATTTGCACCAAATTCACGAGTAAAAGCTAAAAACTCACGAGTATTTGCACTAAACTCACGAGTAAAAGATCGAAATTCACGAGTAACGCTCGAATTTACGAGTAAAAGCATAAAATTCACGAGTATTTGCACTAAACTCACGAGTAAAAGATCGAAACTCACGAGTAACGCTCCGAATTCACGAATTAAAGCTCCGAATTACCGAGTAACGCTAGAATTTTATGAGTAAAAGCTAAAAACTCACGAGCATATGCTCCAAACGTACGTGCAAAAGCACCAAAACTGTAATTTTTCGTCCTAAATAAAAGAACTGCCACTCCCACTTCAAGAAAAACAGGGTGACAGTTACTTACTCTTAGTTATTATTGGATTCTATGAATAATTTCATTGCGTGAATTTGGCCTATATGATTGGTTTCGTGCAAGACTACAAAATTAATGAATTCTCCCACTGTTTCCATTCCGTTGAAAGGCTGTGCTGTTTTTTCGGTCAATCGTTCTTCCGGAATTTCAAGAAGTCGATCAAGTTGTTCATGCAACTGTTGCTTTAATACTTCAACGGTAGGTACATCTCCGGTCCAGTCGGCAGGTTTTGAACCATATCCGAATAGCTGCCCGTAATTCTCTGGCAAATTGCTGCTGGAGTTCAATAAAAATTTCTCCGCTGCAGAAAGTACATGTCCAATGTGCCAATGGATTGTATTATTAAAACCTTCAGGCTGTACATCCATGAACTCTGGATTGATTCCCTCAATTTCTTTTAAAAGATTGCTGCGCATGGCTGTCAGTTGATTTTTAACATAATTCATTTTACATTCCCCTTTCAATCTTGTATTACTTACCGCTACTCATGAAAATTATAGCAAGTATATTTCAATATTATCAAATTTTAGATAAGTCTTTTCAAAAGGGGAAGGCTTATCAATTTACAATTTATTTCATTTTAAGGGTTGTAATTGTCAGATAGTTTAATATAATTAAAATAATGTTAGGTAATCTTACGTTAAAATGTAAAGTTAAGTACGGAAAGAGAAACAAGATGTCGGTGATTAAAGTAAGTATATGCATTTATAGTGAGGGAAGAGTGCACCCGATTTAATGGGGATACTTGGAATTGATTGGCGGGATAGTTTGGCAAAAGGAGAGAGGGTATGCGTTTAACAGCAAGGGAACAGGAAAAGTTAATGGTTGTAGTGGCGGCAGATTTGGCAAGAAGGAGAAAAGATCGCGGCTTGAAATTGAACTATCCGGAATCCATTGCCTTGATTACCTATGAAATAGTCGAAGGGGCCAGAGATGGGAAATCAGTATCGGAACTGATGCAATTTGGCAGGACTATTCTTTCAAGTGAAGATGTTATGGATGGAATTCCTGAGATTATTCATGATATTCAAGTTGAGGCAACGTTTCCGGACGGTACAAAGCTTGTGACTGTTCATAATCCGATTCAGTAAGGAGGAGGAGGCCATGATACCAGGTGAATATATCTTGAAAAAAGAACCGGTCGTATGTAACGAGGGAAAGATCTCAACGGTCATAACGGTCATCAACAGGGGAGACCGTCCGATACAGATTGGCTCACACTTTCACTTTTATGAAGTGAATCTTGGACTGGAGTTCATTCGTGAGAATGCTTTTGGGAAAAGACTTAACATTCCTGCTGGTACAGCTGTCCGTTTTGAGCCGGGCGATGCGAAGGAAATCGAACTGGTCCCATTCAGCGGCAAGAGGGAAGTTTATGGATTAAGTAATAAAACGAATGGTCCGCTTGATAAGGAGTGAAAATATGAGTCGTGAAATGTCACGTAAGCAATATGCCGACATGTTTGGTCCCACAACAGGGGATTTAATTAGATTGGCAGATACCGAGCTTTTCATAGAAGTGGAAAAGGATTTTACAAAGTATGGGGATGAAGTGAAATTTGGCGGTGGTAAAGTGATCCGTGATGGTATGGGGCAACACCCAACCGCTTCAAGAGATGAGGTGATGGATCTTGTTTTCACCAACGCGATCATCATCGATTATACAGGCATTTATAAAGCGGACGTTGGCGTGAAGGATGGAAATATTGCAGCAATAGGAAAAGCGGGAAATCCCCTATTGATGGATGGGGTGACAATGGTGATAGGAGCAGCTACTGAAATAATTGCAGCTGAAGGAAAGATCGTTACAGCTGGTGGTATTGATGCTCACATCCATTTCATTGCCCCGCAGCAAATAGAGACTGCACTGTCAAGCGGGATCACGACAATGATCGGTGGGGGAACCGGACCTGCAACGGGAACGAACGCCACGACGTGTACTCCGGGAGCTTGGAATATACATAAAATGCTCGAAGCAGCAGATCATTTCCCCATGAATCTCGGTTTTTTGGGTAAAGGCAATTCCTCTGCCAAAGAACCGCTTGCTGAGCAAATAGAGGCTGGTGCCATCGGGCTGAAGTTACATGAAGATTGGGGTACGACGGCTGCAGCCATCGATACTAGTTTAATGGTGGCTGACGAATACGATGTTCAAGTGGCGATTCATTCCGACACGCTTAATGAAGGTGGTTTCGTCGAGGATACGATCAGAGCGATAGACGGCCGTGTCATTCATACATATCATACCGAAGGAGCGGGCGGGGGGCATGCCCCTGATATCATCAAGGCGGCTAGTTATCCGAATATTCTCCCGTCCTCGACGAACCCTACCCGTCCATACACCATCAATACGTTGGAAGAGCATTTGGATATGCTGATGGTATGCCATCATTTGGATCCATCCGTTCCGGAAGATATCGCTTTTGCTGATTCCCGAATAAGAAAAGAGACCATTGCAGCTGAAGACATTCTTCATGACCTGGGCGTCTTTAGCATGATCAGCTCCGATTCCCAAGCGATGGGGCGTGTAGGAGAAGTTATTCTGCGAACATGGCAGACGGCCGATAAGATGAAAAAGCAGCGTGGCAAAATGCTGGAGGATACAGGGGCAGGGGACAATTTTCGCGTTAAGCGTTATATTGCCAAATATACGATAAATCCTGCAATTACACATGGGATTTCTGATGTCGTCGGATCTGTGGAAGAAGGGAAATTCGCTGACTTGGTGCTATGGGATCCTGCCTTTTTCGGGGTTAAACCGGACATGATTCTAAAAGGAGGCATGATCGCGCACAGTATGATGGGCGATCCGAATGCTTCGATTCCAACTCCTCAACCGGTGTTATACCGCCCGATGTTTGCGAGTTTTGGAAAGGCCGTTGAGAGTACGTCGATTACGTTCCTATCAAAAGCGTCATATGAAGCGGGAATTCATGATGACCTGGGTTTGAAAAAAATAGTGAAGACTGTCTCGAATATTCGCAATCTTACAAAAAAAGATTTGAAGTTAAACGGGGAGACCCCCGTCATAGAAGTTGATCCGCAAACATATGAAGTGACGGTGGATGGTGATTTAATTACGTGTGAGCCAGCGGAAATCCTGCCGATGGCGCAACGATACTTTTTATTCTGAGGTGATGAAATGATAGTTGAAAAAGTATTGGGAAATATAGAGTCTATTGAAAAAAAAGCGAAACATATGGAAAAGATTTATCTGGAAAGCGATGCATTAAGAAAACGGATACTAAGGGTTAAAACGGATCATGGAAATGAAATTGGGATACGCCTTAAAGAAAACAAGGATTTGATGGATGGCGACATCCTTTATATGGATGAGAATAATATGATCGTGATCCATACGATAGATGACGATATTTTGACGATCTTGCCTACAACTCTAGGGCAGATGGGCGATATTGCGCATCAATTGGGAAATCGCCACTTACCTGCCCAGTTTGATGGGGATGAAATGCTTGTTCAATATGATTACCTGGTGGAAGAGCTTTTAATGGAACTTGATATACCGTTTCGTCGTGAAAAGAGGAAGGTGAAGCAGGCATTCCGTCATATCGGACATTCACATGATTGAACGTTTGTTTCCGTTGATCCAGCTTTGTGATTCCAATTTTCCTTCTGGTTCGTTCTCCCATTCATTCGGGATGGAGACTTACATCCAAGAAGGGAAGGTACATGATGCAACTTCTTTAAAGGCGTTTTTGAAGGTATACATTTCTAAATCGTTAACCTATACAGATGGACTGGGGTGCCGGCTTGCATATGAATTCGTAAGTAGTCAAAGGGTTGAAAAAATATGGGATCTGGATGAGTTGCTTTATGCCGCATGTTCCGCCCGGGAATCCAGGGAAGCCTCGAAAAGAATTGGACAGCAGATGGCTAAACTATGCTCGAACTTATATCCATCCGAAGAGTTATTGGCATACTTGAAGAAAATCCAAGGAAAACAATGCTATGGACATCCGGCCATTGTATTTGCGCTTGTGTGTACCAAACTGAACCTTACCGTAGAAATGGCCATTCATGCCTGTTTGTATGCAGCTGTGTCCTCGCTTATCCAAAATGCAGTAAGAGGAATCCCTTTGGGTCAGACAGCTGGACAATCCTTGTTATTATGGTCACATGAGGTCATCCAGACAGCCGTAGCATTCATTAAAGGACTTCCGGAGGATGAACTCGGACGGACACTGCCGGGATTGGAAATCGCCCAAATGAGGCATGAGAATTTACATGTAAGACTATTTATGAGTTAACCAGAAAAGAGGTGAAAGGTTTGCCTTAAAGAGGTAAATCGATAATAGATGAAACAAGTAGTCAAAATAGGAGTAGGCGGCCCAGTTGGTGCCGGAAAAACAATGCTTGTCGAGAAGTTGACACGGGTAATGGAAAATGACTTCAGCATGGCAGTTGTAACGAATGATATATATACCAAAGAAGATGCGCTGTTTTTAATGAAAAATGGCGTACTTCCTGAAAATCGGATCATTGGTGTGGAAACTGGCGGCTGTCCACATACAGCGATACGTGAGGACGCCTCGATGAATTTTGCAGCCATTGATGAGTTGATGGAACTCCATCCGGAACTGGATTTGATTTTTGTGGAGAGCGGCGGTGATAATTTAGCGGCGACCTTCAGCCCTGAACTCGTTGACTTTTCAATCTATATCATTGATGTCGCGCAAGGGGAGAAAATCCCCCGGAAAGGTGGCCAGGGAATGATTAAATCGGATTTATTCATCATTAATAAAACGGACTTGGCCCCGTATGTAGGAGCAAGCCTGGAAGTGATGGAGAGGGATACATTAACGACCCGAGGGGATAAACCTTTCTTTTTTACTAACTTAAAAGAAGAAAAGGGTTTGACTGATGTCGTGAACTGGATAAAGTCAGAGGCGTTTCTAGTGGGTCTTGAGCAGTGAGTTGGACAGGCAGCATTCGCTTAAAGGCGGAACTGAAAAATGCTCGAACGATAGTGAGTGATACTTATTATGACGGGGCATTCAAATTGTCCCGTCCTGTGTTTTTTGATGAACTTTCACCTACCTATTTTCTCATTCATGTTGGAGGAGGCTATGTAGGTGGTGACAAGTACCATCAGCTTTTTTGTTTGGAGGAAGGGGCAACAATAACATTGACGACGCAGTCTGCGACAAAGATATACAAGACGATGGATGAGCCGGCAGTGCAGAAAACCGAGTTAGTACTGAAAAAGGAAAGTTTCCTTACCTATGTGCAGGACCCCGTAATTGCCTATGAATCTGCTCGATATATCCAAGATACGACGATACATATGGAAAGCGGAGCGGGATTGTTCATTACTGATATATTTACACCAGGATGGTCAGAGAGTAAGGGGGCATTCACATATGATTGGATCCGCTCCAAAACGAACGTGTTTCAAGATGGTAAAAGGCTATTGATGGACCACTTGTTTCTGAATCCTTCAGACGAGATGGACTCTGTACTATTATTGGAAGGATATAGTCATTTTGGCTCGCTATTATTGATAAGTCAAGAGGTGGATGGGGAATTCATTACTGAACTCGATGAAATGCTTTCCCCGTTAGGAAGCAATGTTAGAATAGGTTTTTCCCGGCTGCCAATACGTGGTCTGATGCTGCGGGTATTGGCAAATCAAACTCAACATATAGAAAAGGTATTTTCAGTTTGTGAGGATCTCTTCCGAAGGAGGATCCTTCTGGCGGATCCGATTTTTTATCGTAAATATTAGTAAAGGGAAAGGCGGTGTTTTATGGAAATGAGTTTATTGCTTGTTTTAGCGATTGGATTTGTATTAGGCGTCAAGCATGCTCTGGAACCCGATCATATCATTGCCGTTTCTACGATTGCGAGCCAAAGCAAGAAAATATGGAAATCTTCACTTGCAGGCGTATTTTGGGGAATCGGTCATACACTTACTCTTTTAGTGTTCGGTGTCATCCTAATCCTTTTGAAAAACGAAATTCCGGAAGCTTGGGCAATGTCATTGGAATTTCTTGTGGGAATCATGCTGGTATATTTAGGTATCACGACGATTTTTTCTTGGAAGCAAACGAAGCGGCATGACCATACAGGCCGGGCTACATATCTGAAATCGATGTTAGTGGGAATTGTCCACGGACTTGCAGGCAGTGCTGCAATGGTCCTTCTTACTTTAAGTACGATAGATGCAGCGTGGCAGGGGGCAATCTACATTATCATATTTGGTGTAGGTACTTGTATGGGCATGCTTCTGTTCACTACGATTTTAAGCATCCCCTTTGTCACAAGCTCTTCCTCCAAAAAAGTCAATCACTCACTCATCCGATTGACAGGTGTGATAAGCACGCTTTTCGGAATCTATTATATGTACAATCTCGGCATCAACGAGGAACTATTTTCTGTATGGTTTGGTTGAATGCAAGACATATGCCCAAGGGATAAAGGTTAAAAAACCCTCAAGTTATAAACTTGAGGGTTTTTTACTACTAAATCGACAAACAATCCTATTACTCTTTTGCGAGGACTAGTATAATGATAGCTATTGGATAATTAATCCATTTGGGTATGAGGAGATGACATGTAATGAAAAGGAAAGCGCCCCTGGTAGGACTTTGCTTAATAGCAATAACGTTGGCTTCAGGTTGCACAACAAAGCAAGAACATATTTCCGTTCAAAAATATGAAGGTAAACACTACAAATTCGAAGCATATAAAGAAAAGATAGAATTGGGGAAAACAGAAAAAACCAAAGAAATAATAAAGAATGCCGATTGGGAAGAATTCGCGCTGGAGAAGGATCATCCTAAGGCGGACTTCATCTTTTATTTTAATGATCAGAAAAACGAAGGTGAAATTTCCGTATATTATGCCTGGGTTAATACGGATGAAAATATTGTAGAATTGACGAAGGACGAACATAGCCAGTATGTACAGTTAAATAGAAAGGATTCTGAAATTATATTAAGACTGCTTAATTGATGTATAGAGGAGATCCTTGCTTTCAAAAACTTCCGGACAAGCATTTTTTGAACTCTCATGTGCCCGACTATCATAAGAGTTAATAATGCAGCCAGCCTTTTTAAGGGGTGGTCGCAAATTCCATTGAAAATTAATGTTTGACAACAATAAGGTGAAAGAAACCGGACTTCCATAAAAGTCCGGTTTCTTCCATTCTGCTCAGGCTGAATCAGTCTTCTTTTTTGTTGTCCTCAATAGTGGCATGGTGCAACAACGGAAAGAGCCACCGGACTTGATGATTTCGCTTATATCGACTTCAATGACTTCATATCCGCGTTCACGAAGCTGACTATTTACCTGTTTATTACAGGGTAGACTGAATAATTTTTTATTCCCAATCGAAAGCACGTTGGTACCTAAAGTGAATTGTTCTTCTTTCGTCACTTCAATCATGTCATAACGTGAAGCTAATAAATCCATCTCTTTTTTTGTAAAGGATTCTGGAAAAATAAGCGCCTCTGTCGGTGATATGATATTGAAAACACAGTCTAAATGAAGGAATGTTTCAATGAAAGGAACCGCTATGACCTCGTATTCCGGTAATAAGGATTGAAGATGCTTGACGGATGTTTCATCCGTTCTTTCACTGATTCCAATATAAATGGTTTTTCCGTCAATAAGGACATCCCCGCCCTCAATATGATTTTTGAGGAGGTTGAAATATGAAATACCATTCGTTTCGAGCCAGGATTTCAATATTTGTTCTTCACCCTGCCTGATACCTGTTGCCAACTCAGCTACGTAAACGGTTTCGCCAAGAGTGAAACCGATATCTCTCGTAAAGACTTGTTCCGGATATGTAATTTGAGGCGGAAGTTTTATGACTTCAATCCCTTCATGTTCTAGAGCCTTTGTAAATTGTGCGTGCTGCTCCAAGGCGAGTGCTTGATCGATATTTTCTTCTTGAAACTCTTTTTGTGTTTCGTTAATGATCTCCCTGATCTCCATATAATGAGGTTCACAAACAATTACCCGTGATAGCTTTGAATATTCACTCGCACAATAAGCTTCTAGTTCTTCGTTTATTTTATTTACCATAAATGAGCTCCCTCTAAATATAATTGTATCTTTACTATTTCCTCTTTTTTCTAGAAAGAAACATAAAAAATTGTCATGGAACTGCACCACTAGATTTAGATGGTTTAAAAAAACTTTTCAGATTCCGCTCTTAATAAGTGTTTCTGCTTGATTTCAGAAATCCGCTCCCTTTCCGCCGACTGTCTGCCAAGCCTCCTTGACGCAAGCGTCTTTGGGGTCTCGGCCAGCCAGTAATTCGGCAGGAGTGTCGCAAATTTCTTCCATCCATTAAAGATTACAGAAAAAAACATGAAGAATAACCTAATCTGAAATTTTTTCGGAATGAGTCCATCCTACATTTTTTTCTTAAATTACATTCCAGTTGATTTCAAAAATTTGCTTCCTTTCTGAATCTGCTTTTTGCCGTCAAACTGATATGAAAATATCATCAAAATAAAGACAGATTCAAAATAATATAAAAGGTACCTAGGGAAAAAGGATTATTTTTTTTCTGGTCGAATATATAATGAGCATGCTTTTAATATAAGGGGGAGATTGTAATGATGGATACTCCATTGATCATGACTCAAATCATTGAGAGAGCTGAAAAATATTTTCCGAAGAAAGAGGTAGTTTCGCGTACGGATGGTGGCATTCACACATTTACATATGCTGAGATTGCAGAGCGTACAAGAAGGCTGACCAGTAATCTTGAAAAATTCGGTATTCAAACAGGTGACCGTATTGGAACGCTTGCCTGGAATCATCATCGGCATTTAGAAGCTTATTTTGCGATTCCTTGTCATGGTGCTGTCTTACATACAATCAATATGCGTTTGTCCCCTCAACATGTTTCTTATATCGTCAATAGTGCGGAGGATCGATTATTATTGATAGATCCGGATGTCATCCCCCTTTTGGAAGCAATTAAAGATGAGTTAACGACAGTGGAAGGGTATATCATTATGACGGATAAAGATGAGCTGCCTGAAACGACCCTTTCACCTATTTATCATTATGAAAAATTATTAGCCGAAGGAAATCCGAAACAGCCATTCATCCAAACCTTGGATGAAAATGCACCTGCCGGCATATGTTATACGTCCGCCACGACCGGGAACCCTAAAGGTGTGGTTTATTCGCATCGCGGAATTTTACTGCATGCGATTGCACTGGGGCTTGCCGATTCTACAGCAATAAGTGAGCGTGATGTGGCCCTTCCTGTCGTGCCGATGTTTCACGTGAATGCCTGGGGCATGCCTTTTGCCAGTGTTTGGTTTGGAACGAAGATGGTTTTGCCAGGACCCTATTTCACCCCAAAGATTTTGGCGGAGCTTATAGAGACGGAGAAGGTTACTATCGCAGCAGGGGTTCCGACGATATGGCTGGGCTTATTGAAGGAGCTGGAAGAAGGCAGCCATGATACGAGCAGTATTCGTGCTGTTTTATGCGGAGGGTCGGCTGCTCCGAAAAGCATGATTAAAACCTTTGAACAAAAGTATGGGATACCATTCCTGCATGCATATGGAATGACTGAAACAAGCCCGCTCGTATTTATATCGAAACCCAAAAGCTATCAGGAAGACCTCCCTGAAGAAGAACTTTATGAGTTGAAGGCCAAGCAGGGCCTTGTTTCGCCAATGATAGAAATTAAAGTGATCGGTAAGGATGGCGAAGTGAAGCCTGATGGAAAAGAAATGGGAGAATTGCTGATCAGGGGTCCTTGGATTGCCAATGAGTATTTTAAGGATGAGCGGTCAGGGGATACGTTTAAAGATGGCTGGCTTTATACAGGAGATGTAGTCACGCTTGATGGAGAAGGATTCGTGAAAATCGTTGACCGGACTAAAGATTTGATTAAAAGCGGCGGTGAATGGATATCTTCCGTTGATATAGAGAATGCCTTAATGGCCCATGAAGGAATCTTTGAGGCGGCGGTAATTGCAGTGCCTCACGAAAAGTGGCAGGAACGGCCGATCGCCTGTGTTGTCTTGAAAGAGGCATGCAAGGGACAAGTGTCCCAGGAAGACATCATCGAATTTTTAAAACCGCAGTTTGCAAAATGGTGGCTGCCGGATGAAGTGGTCTTTTTGGATGAAATCCCAAAAACCGGCGTTGGGAAGTTTTTGAAAAGGGCATTGCGTGATCAGCTTCAGGATAAATATATCAATAAATAATGGCATATTTGTTTAATTATTACTTTTCACCCTATTCTGAAAATGGTTGATGAATATATAATAGATTCATAGAACGAAAGAGGAGGAAATAAATTGAGTATTGAATCGACATCACCTGCAGGCACGGTCTTAGTCACATATTCGGACAGGACGGCCACTGTTGCAATGAACCGTCCAGAGGCAATGAATTCTCTAAATCCGAAAATGCTGCATGATTTCATTAATGCCCTGAAGGAAGTGAGCGAGAATGATGAAGTGGACGTCGTCATTTTAAAAGGGAATGGGAAAGCGTTTTCCGCTGGTGGTGACATTAAGATGATGCTCTCGCCTGGAAAAGAAAACGCTTTCGATGAGCTGATGGATGGAATCAGTGAATTGGTAACCACCCTATACTTCATGCCTAAATTGACCATCAGTGCCATTCATGGTGCAGCTGCAGGGCTAGGGTTGAGTATAGCTCTTGCAACGGATCATCTTATTGCCGATTCGGAAAGTAAGGTTGCGATGAATTTCATCGGGATTGGATTAATCCCTGATGGCGGCGGACACTTCTTCCTTGAACGCCGTCTTGGTGAAGTGGGTGCGAAAGAATTGATCTGGGAAGGTAAAGTGCTTACAGCGCTTGAAGCCAAAGAAAAGGGCCTCATTCATGAAGTGGCAGACGGAACCTTGGAACATGCGGTAGAGAAAAAAGTGCAATCTTGGCTGCAAAGTCCGGTGCAGGCCATGATTAAAACGAAAAAGATCCTTAGTGAAAAAAATCGCCCGCTATTAATTAAGATGCTTGAGATTGAAAAAGCTGCTCAGATGAAAATGCGCCAAACAGCGGATCACCAAGAGGGAATAAAAGCGTTCGTGGAAAAAAGGAAACCGAACTTCATTGGAAAATGAATAAGAAAGGCCGTCACTTTCCAGTGACGGCCTTTTTTTATATAAGGAAAGTATGGAAAAGTTGATCATATTTTTAGTGATTGCGCTTCCATTTTCAATCAGCGATGAAAAAGCAATAAAGCGCCTGAAGGCGATGTACAGCGATGTGTTTGATCTTGATAGTTTTTTTCCTTCAATAGATTTTGTCCCAATTCTTTTGCTTGTTCATCATTCTCGGCTGTAAATGATTCATCCAATAGTTTTTCCCCTGACGGTTCAAAAACTGTTAATTTGTATATTCTGCTCATTTTCAAAAACTCCCTTATCAAAAATGTTATCAACTGTTATTAAAATTTTATCATTTTCTGTCAATTTTGACTATTGTTATGTGAGTGACTCTATTAAGACAAGGAATATTGATACATAGCTGAATATCTTGAAAAAGTAACTATATCGAACTAACTTCTCGTTTTTTTCCTTTAAGCTTGGAAAGAATGAAAACAAAACCTATTTATACTAGAGGAATTCTCTCTTTAAAATGAAAAATCATAAATGATATAATAAACTTGAGTGAAAGTGCATGTTGGAAGTGTATGGATCGAAGGGGGTTTTTGTGGATGACGGTAAAAATCGTTAATAATATCACTGAATTGATAGGAGATACACCTGTTGTTAGGATTAATCATTTAACAGCGGAGGATGACGCTGAGGTATTCGTGAAACTTGAGTATTTCAATCCGAGCCGCAGTGTAAAAGATCGGGCTGCCTTCAATTTAATTAGGCAGGCAGAATTGGATGGTATCATTCAAGCCGGGGCTACGATCATAGAACCAACATCAGGGAATACAGGTATTGGGCTTGCCATGAATGCCGCGGCTAAGGGATATCGGGCGATTATGGTCATGCCGGATAATATGTCGAAAGAAAGAATCAATATATTAAAGGCATACGGAGCGGAAGTTGTCCTCACCCCTGCATCAGAGCGGATGCCGGGAGCCATTCGTAAAGCCGAGGAGCTCGCAGCAGAGATTCCTAATAGCTTTATTCCGCAGCAATTCGAAAACCAAGCCAATCCTGATATTCACAGAGTGACGACAGCAGTCGAGATTCTGGATCAGATGGATGGAGACCTGGATGTTTTTGTCGCTACTGCCGGAACGGGAGGAACGATAACCGGTACAGGTGAAGCCTTGAAAGAACATCTGCCGGATTTAAGGGTTGTCGTTGTCGAGCCTAAGGGTTCCCCAGTTCTTTCCGGAGGAAAGCCTGGTCCCCACAAGTTAGTGGGTACGAGCCCTGGTTTTATCCCTACCATCTTAAATACAGAGGTATTTGATGAAATCGTTCAAGCGGCAGATGAAGATGCGATTTCCACCATGAAGGATATGGCTTCGAAGGAAGGGATATTGATTGGGCCTTCAGGAGGTGCCTCTGTCTGGACTGCCCTGCAGGAAGCCCGTCGTCTTGGAAGCGGAAAACGAGTATTATGCATTGCACCGGATAATGGTGAACGCTATTTAAGTATGGATATCTTTAATTGATGAAAAAGACCGAATGCCGTGAATGAAACAATGTTCGCCATTCGGTCTTTTTCCTGTTGAATTTGCCCATACTGCATGATGACGTATTAAAATAATAATGTATGGGAAAGTATGTTCTGCCCATGTTAAAATTGAATATGAAATATTGAAAGAAATCGAGGTGACACTTTTGAGCGGTGTGAAGTTCATTCATGCGGCAGATCTCCATCTGGATAGTCCCTTTTCAGGGTTGAAGGATATGCCGTCATCTATATTAAAGGAATTAAGGGAAAGCCCGTTTAAAGCTTTTCAAACTATCATTAATGAGGCAATTACCCGTCAGGTTGACTTTATCGTGTTATCGGGGGATCTATTTGATGGGGAAAATCGGAGTCTCCGAACACAGGTCCGCTTTCGGACCGAGATGGAAAAACTCCAGCAACATCAAATCCCTGCCTATATCATTCATGGTAACCATGATAACCTTAGCGGCTCATGGATTACTGTGGGGCTGCCGGATAATGTCCACGTATTTTCAGGGCAAACCGAAATGAAACGATTTGAAAAAATCGATGGGACGACTGTCCACCTTTATGGATTCAGTTATCCGCGCCGTCAAGTAAGGGAGAGAATGATCGAAACCTACATAAAAGCTGAAGGGGCCGATTATCATATAGGTCTGCTTCATGGGAATTTGGAAGGCAATTCCGAACATAGCCCGTACGCCCCTTTTTCATTGAAGGAACTTGCTGCCAAAGATTTCGATTACTGGGCATTAGGCCATATTCATAAACATCAGGTTGTTTCGGAAGATCCGCTTGTGATATATCCAGGAAATATTCAAGGCAGGAACAGAAAGGAGTCAGGCGTCAAAGGGTGCATGCTTATAGAATTCGATGGGGACATGAAGCGCCATTCTTTTATTGAAACCTCTGAGGTGATATGGGAAAGCGAAACAATTGAATTATCTGCAGAAGGTGGATTTGATGCCCTGTTCAAGCAATGCAAGGAAGTAATTGAACAGAAGGGTTTCGATGGGAGAAGCTTTCTTTTGGAGTTGAAGCTGGATGCAGGTGATGCAGCAGGAGCTTCCGGGGAATATCTTGAAGAATTGACCCGGATTTTGCAGGAAGGGGACCAAGGGGAATCTTTTGTCTGGGTGTATAAAATCAAACTCATCCAGTCCATTCCTATGAATAGGTCAAATGAAAGTATATCGCCATTTCTGGCTGAGGTATCCAGGCTTGCTTCTGAATTTGATGATACGGAGGCTGCTCTTGCCCCGCTATACATTCATCACGGAGCAAGAAGGTTTCTTGATTCAATAGAGCCGGATGAGCAGAGGGAACTGTTGGATGAAGCGGAAAGATGGCTTTTGCACGTTTTTGAAGCGAATAAATGAGTGTAGGGAGGAGCAACGGAATTGATTATTAAAGACCTCCATGTTTATGGTTACGGCAAACTGGAAAATCAGCGTTTTCCTGAATTGGGACAGCTGCAGATTTTCTTTGGGGAAAATGAATCGGGCAAGTCAACCCTCATGTCTTTCATTCATAGTATGCTGTTTGGTTTTCCGACAAAGGTTCAAATCGAACCGCGTTACGAGCCCAAAATGCATGCCAAATATGGGGGAAGGCTCAGCCTCATAACAAAAAAAGACGGGGAAATCGTTATTGAACGTGTGAAGGGAAAAGCTACTGGTGATGTGAAATTGACCTTCGAGGATGGAAGGGTCGGCGGCGAGGAAGAATTGAATGAGATTCTTCATGGCGTTGATAAAAACTATTACCAAGCCATTTTTTCTTTCGACCTTCAAGGTCTGCAGGGATTACATACACTAAGTGAAGGTACGATGAGTAAATATCTGCTTTCAGCCGGGCTGATCGGGAATGATAAACTTCTTGAAGCCGAAACGAAATTGCAAAAAGAGCTCGATTCAAGGTTCAAGCCATCAGGCCAAAAACCTTTACTGAATGTGAAAATGAAAGAACTTAAGGAATTGCAGAAAAAGGTGAAAGCATCTGAAGAAGAACAGCAGTCATATACGGCATTACTTCAGGAAGAAGCAAAACTTAAGGCGGAGCTCTCTAAAGTCACGGTGGATATTCAAGAGATTGAAGAAAATCTTGTTAACGTAAGTGCTTTTTTGCGAATTAAACCCTTGGTTGAAGAACAGGGGGAACTAGAGGCTGAAATAAGTAAAATTCCGGATGTGAATTTTCCTGTTGATGGCTTAAAAAGACTTGAACAGCTACAGGCAGTTGGAATCCCCATGAAAGCCCAACTTGCTGCATTGACTGAGAAAATGAACAAACTAGAGGGGAAACTCACGGAAATCAAAATCAATCCATTCATCAAGGAGCATAAAGAGCAAATTGAACATGCAATCGATCAAGGAACATTGTTGGAGAAGCTCGAGCTGGATATTAGAAAAGCGGAACACGAAACGCTGTTGGAAGAAAAGAATATCGAAAAGGTGAAGCAGGAATTATTTTTGGATGTTTCTGATGAGGAAATAAGAAAACTGGATATCAGTACATTCATGAAGGAAAAGGTGAAAAGGGCCGAAAGGGAAAAGCATCAGCTCCAAAATGATAAAAAACAGCTCGATGAGAAATATGAACTGCAAAAGGGAAGTCTGGAAACGACAGAAGCCCGTTTGAAGGAGATTAAGGCCCAGTTACTGCCAGATGAAAAAAGAATCGAGCTGGAGTCCTTATACAACAAGCAGAATAACATCGAATTTGAAGCAGCACAATCCCTTATTCTTGATGAACAAATACTTGAACTTGAAAAGCAATTGGGATTACAGAGGAAGAAGGAAGCGGATAATCACAAACGTTCACATATCATGAATGGCAGTTTAATAGTGCTACTATGTTTAGGTGCAATAGGAAGTTATTTCAGTGAACAGATTTTGTTGGGGGTGATACTTCTAGCCGTAGCTGTTCTGTTTGCGGTTTCCAGATATCTCTTTAAAGGTGATGATATATCGTCCGGGTATATCAGGCAATTGGATGAGATGAAAAGGAAAAGGGCTGCAATTGGGAGTGAAACCAATAAAGGGAGTGAAGGAGAGTCGATGGGGAGGCTGCTTGAACTGGACCAACGTCTCCAAAGGCGCTTTGAAAGTGAAAGTTTCAAATATGAAGAAAGGGAAGAAGCGTTTGAATCGACGATTCAGGAGTATGCCGATTGGGAAGCTAGCAGGGACCGGTTGGATAAAGAATTGAGGAAGATCTTAAGCGGTTGGGGTCTGTCTTATCCTGGAATGGAAATTAATCTTGAATCTGTATTTGAACTTCTTGAGAAATGGAAGGAAGCCGTTGATAGGAAATATGAAACAATCAAGAGGCATGATTTTCTCCAGGCAGAATTTGAGGGTAAATCAAAGGCTTTATTTCATTTTGCAAATAGCCTTGATTTTGAAACATCCACATGGAGGGAAGCGATTGGCCAATTGAAACGGGAGTTGAATAAAGCGGTTGAATTCTCCGTTCAGTTAACGCAATGGATGCAGGAAAGAAGTCGTTTGACGAACGAAATCGAGCAGCTGACGATGGAAAATGGCTATCTTGATGCAGAAATGGAAATGCTTTTTAAGTTAGCGAAGGTCAAGGACGAGGAAGAATTCAGGCATGTCGCTGCATTGTCCGAAAAGAAATTCACCTTACAAAAGCAGCTTGATTTGATTACCATTCAAATTGGGCAATCCAGAATGCTGCCTGATCAAATCCAATCTTATTTAAAACAGGGGATCACTACTTATACATTTGAGAATTTAGAACAGAAACGGAAGGATTCCGTAAAGGTGAAATCCCTTTTGTTAGAGAAGCGGTCGGATGCGAAGCATAAGATAAAACAGCTTGAGGTTTCAGGGATTTATGATGATTTACTTCATCGTTTTCATGAAGAAAAAGCTGCTTTTAACGAAGAGGCGAAGGAATGGGCGAAATTGGCAATAGCCAAAAGCTTATTGAATAAAACATTGGACCGATATAAAAGGGAGCGCCTGCCGAAGGTGATCGCTGATGCCGAGCGGCATTTTTCCTTTTTAACGAATGGAAACTATCGGAAAATCATTCTTGATCAGTCGGGAGAAGGGATTTTGGTACAGCGCAGTGATGGTTTGAGTTTCAGGGTTGAAGAGGTCAGCCGCGGGACAGCTGAGCAAATTTATGTTTCCTTAAGGCTCGCACTTGCTGATCATACTTTTGAAAATGATTCATTCCCTCTCATCATTGATGATAGTTTCGTCAATTTTGATGCGGAAAGGACAAAAAGGATGCTTGAGTTATTGAAAAAAGTTTCGGAAAAGCGGCAAATCTTATTTTTTACATGCCACCGATATATAATGGAGCACTTTAGTGAAAATCAAGTGATTCGTCTATCCAGCCCCGTATTGCGCCAAAATATGAATGATTTGATCATCCCCGAAATATAATGGGTCTTAAACTATAGATAAAGAGAGTGAAGTCATTGAATAGGAATGAGTTTGTAAGCCGCCATGATTCTTCTTTGGAGTTAATCATCGAAAAGGAGTTTCCTGGTAAACGATGTGTTGGGGGAAAATATTCTGCCATAGGTCATCGCATCACTTTATATGAGAGAGATATTGAAATTCAGTGTGAACGCTCCCTAGGCTCGCTTGCAAGGCTTGAGGAGTATACATGGGTGATTCTCACACATGAGATGGGGCACGCATTAGACCCCGATCTTGCTGTGCTTAGTGAGGAGCTGCACCGTACAGGAAAATCAGAAATCCTTTATCAAATAGAGGTCAATGCATGGAATATTGCAGAAGGAATCATTCCTTTTATCGATCACGATTTATTTACCTTCATTAGGGATGAATCCCTGGAACATTGTACAAATCGCCTGCTTGTCGGTTAAAAGGCTCTCCATATGGAGGGCTCAGTTTGTAGACAAAAGGGGTTCGGAATTAAAAAATTCCGAACCCCTTTTGAAATTCCCTTTGAATTTTCGCCTAAAGTAAGAGATTGCGGCTCTACGAGCCCACATGTTAGGCCATTTTTGGACCTCTCCATGTCCAATTGGCCATCTTCTTTAAATTAATGGCAGCGAAAGTAAGCATCGCCTGCATTGACAATTTTTTAAGTC
>NZ_JBYSYV010000007.1:0-39546 GCF_058783805.1 Peribacillus sp. FW305-BF15
GGAGGCCAGCCAGGCATGATGATGGGCGGCCAAAACGGAGGCCAGCCAGGCATGATGATGGGCGGCCAAAACGGAGGCCAGCCAGGCATGATGATGGGCGGCCAAAACGGAGGTCAGCCACCAGGCATGATGATGGGCGGCCAAAACGGAGGTCAGCCACCAGGTATGATGATGGGCGGTCAAAACGGAGGTCAGCCACCAGGCATGATGATGGGTGGCCAAAACGGAGGTCAGCCACCAGGAATGATGCCGGGACAATTTGGCGGTCAGCCGGACATGATGCGCGGACAGCTTGGGGGGCAACCTGAAGCTATGTTACCTGGACAAATGGGAGGCCAGCCAGGCCAATTCGGGGGCGTGCGTGCACCTGAAACATTTGGGATACCGACATATGTAGATGAAAGCGATGACTACTAATCATCAAGGAGACAGTGTTTTTAACACTCGTCTCCTCTCTTATTTAAATCGTAAGCCAAAGAATGTCCACCATATCCAAAGCAGTGTCTATTTAATAACTTTTGAAAAAGGTCATTCAATGATCCTTAAAGGGTTTGACAGTTTTGAAAAATGGGATCGACAAAGAGAATTGACTTCTTTATTAAAACAAAAGGGATTTCATCAAACGTATTATATTCATCAGAATTTAATGCCCTTTCAATTTAAAGGGAAGTGGTATGGCAGTATGGACTATTTTCCGCCGAACAAGAAAAAATTCAGGTTTTCCAATGTTAAGGACCGCTTAGAAGGCATTCAGTTACTGGAAAGCTTCCATGATGTGTCGGAAAATCTCTCCATTAACGCGCCTGTGTTCAATCAATCAAAAAAGTGGAAAGAACGCTTATCACTATTTAAAAAGAACTTTTCTTATGTTCGCCAATATGTTTCCGAAGATATTATCAAGGAATGGATTAGATGGGGGGAATGGTCGCTAGAGGGGTTTGATAAATATCAGTCTTTATGGGATAAGGAAAAGAAAGTCATCATTCATGGTGATTGTGCCCACCATAATTTCTTGCGGAGAGCGGACGGCATTTTGACTTTAATCGATTTTGACTTAATGGCAAATGCCCCGAGGTGCATTGATTATTTACAGTACGCAAATCGAATTTCGCCACATCTGGAAGACGCGGCCAACGAGCTGTGGGAGGTGCCGCAATTGCAAAGGTATCAGTCAGACCTGGCCTTTTTATATGCTTTAACTTACCCTACCGATATCTTCCGTGAATGGAATCGTCTTAATAAAAGTTCTTCCCAGCTTCATTCGGTCTGGAAAATGACAGTGGAAGGTTTTTCGGAGCGGATGGAGATGAATGAAAAATTGGCGAAAAGGATTTCTTCCCTTAATAGGAATTAAAACGGGTTTTTGGCCGTATCTTACAGAGTACATTTCCCATTCGACACCCATGCTAATTATGAGCGGAATATAGCTCATTCTATTGCAATGGGAGGGTTATTGGTGCAGAAAATAAAATGGGCACAGCCGCTTTGTGCGGTATTGGCCGCCGTCAGTTTGGTTGGATGTGCTAATAATGATACAGCGGAAAATGAAAATACCACGAATGATACAGGGTACCATGAAAAAGATGCATTGGTGCGAAACATCAATTATGAGAATATGGCGCATGGTTTATACAATAAAGATGATGCGTACAGTAAGAGTGACCGTAACTACCATGGACATGAAAGTAAGCCGCTAAAGGCAAAATCATCTTATTATAATTCTTATGAAGGCTCTTTAGCCGACAGAGTAAATGGTGTCGCCAATAAAGTGGAGCCGGTTAGCGATGCCAGGACAATCATCATGCAAGATGAAATGCTGGTAGCCTTACGGCTGGATGACTATAGCCAAGCAAATGATGTTAAACAAAGAATCAAGAAGGAGATCGGACCGCTTACCAATGGCCGTACCCTATATGTAACCACCGATGAAGGTGTCTATTTCAGGACGATGACACTTGATAACAATCTTCGGGATGGAGATACGAGGGAAATGATCATTTTGGATGCCAATGACATGTTCGATAACCTTAACATCCACGAAAATCACTTAAAATAATTTGTGGGCTGACCCGACTTGGAGTCAGCTCTTTTTGATTTTTTTTCTGGTTAATAATCCTTATTTGGGTCAAACTACATAAAAAGTAAACGCCTTAAGAGGTGAGTATATTGTTTAATCAACTTAGAATCCAATTTTTCTTGGCACTTTTCATATTGCCATTTTGCTTAACCGTTTTTGCGGAAGAAACCGTTCAAAAGGAAAATGATCCAATTGAAAGGAAGGTCATTCTTCAGCGTATGTATTTGGATGGCGAGTTAAGTGAAGAGAAATTGACAGAAACAATTTGGTCGATGGAGGACTTTTGGGCAAAATATGAAGGATGGCAAGTAGTCGATCAAAATGAAGAGCAGATTGTCATGAAGAAAATTGAGAATGACATATCTCCGCTGTTAAAAGCGAATGGTTACCTTGGGATGAGGGAAGATGGTACATTATCCATTTTTATCGGAAGGCCTGAGCACGCCAAGATCATTCATACATTCTACCAAATAGACGTTGGTAAACTTGAAGCATACAAGCAGGAGGAACTGCAAAAAGGGATTCCGATCATGAATAAAGACCAATATAAACAGCTCATTAAAGAATATGAGCCATATTCGGTAAACTAGGGTGGGATGATATCCCACCCTTCAGACTGTAGACTAACTCGATAATGATGGAGAGTTGTCTACAGTTTTTTTGGTGTTTATCATTACGGTTGATTTCCACTGCGGGAACTCGCTTTCCGCGGGCTGTCCACCCTATGTGTTTTTGCGCCTGTCGGGTCTCCCTTGGACGCTAGTCTTGCACGCCTGTTTCAATCAACTTTGTTTTAAGCAGTGAGGTGACACCCGGAATTCCCCGTGAATAGACTTTGCCGATTATGAAATAACTTTTAATGAACAACACCCCCTTTTTATGATAAAATGAGAGGTACAGCAAAATCAGGGAGAGAATTAATTTGTATGATTATATAAAAGGCAAGGTCGATTATATTGGACCTGAATACATAGTTGTGGAAAATGGGGGGATCGGATATCAAGTGATGACGCCGAATCCTTTTATTTTTTCCGCTCAATACCAGAAAGAAATCCAAGTTTTCCTGTATCATTATGTTCGTGAGGATATGGTGGCATTATACGGATTTCAGACTCGTCAAGAAAAGGCGTTATTCACAAAATTATTGAATGTAACCGGAATCGGACCGAAGGGTGCCCTAGCCATATTGGCATCAGGCCAGGTTGATCAGGTGGTACAGGCGATCGAAAATGAAGATGAATCATTTTTGGTGAAATTCCCGGGAGTCGGAAAGAAAACGGCACGGCAAATGATTCTCGACTTAAAAGGGAAACTGGAGAACATTATACCGGATGCGTTTCCAAGCTTGTTTAACGAAGGCGTCACGGCTGCAATCAGTCCAAATGGTTATACGGAGGAATTGGATGAAGCCATTCTTGCATTGAAGGCTCTTGGTTATTCTGAAAAGGAAGTCCAAAAGGTAGCCAAGAAATTGCAGGCTGAAGATATGACGACCGAGCAATATATTAAGAAAGCATTGCAAATGATGTTAAGATAAGGAGTGGCGCAATGGAGGAGAGAATATTCAATCAGGAAGCCGATCTGAACGAACTGTCCTTTGAACAAAGCCTGCGGCCGCAAAACTTAAAGCAATATATCGGACAGGATAAAGTGAAAGCGAATTTGAGTGTATACATCGAGGCGGCAAGGATGCGTGAAGAAACGCTCGATCATGTACTTTTATATGGACCGCCTGGTCTTGGCAAGACGACGCTTGCCGTCATCATCGCCAACGAAATGGGTGTGAATATCCGCACGACTTCCGGTCCCGCCATTGAGCGGCCGGGAGATCTGGCGGCCATTTTGAGTGCACTTGAACCAGGTGATGTATTGTTCATTGATGAGATTCACCGTCTCCCTCGTGTCGTTGAGGAAGTGTTATATCCGGCTATGGAGGACTTCTGTCTGGATATTGTAGTCGGTAAGGGACCGGAAGCCCGTTCGATCCGGATCGACTTGCCGCCGTTCACCCTTGTAGGGGCCACGACACGGGCAGGCTCGCTGTCTGCACCGCTAAGGGACCGTTTTGGCGTATTGAGCCGTCTTGAATATTATACCGAAAACCATTTGACTGATATCATCATCCGTACAGCAAGAATCATGGATACGGAAATGGACGATCAAGCAGCGGCAGAGCTTGCAAGAAGGTCAAGGGGCACACCAAGAATAGCCAATCGGCTTTTACGGAGGGTCAGGGATTTCGCCCAGGTACGCGGTGATGGGACGATAACGGCGAAGCTTGCCGATTATGCGCTTGAATTAATGCAGGTCGACCGTTTAGGACTCGATCATATTGACCATAAATTACTTAAAGGGATCATTGAAAAGTTCCGTGGCGGGCCCGTGGGCCTGGAAACGATTGCGGCAACGATTGGCGAAGAGGCACATACGATCGAAGATGTGTATGAACCATATCTGCTGCAAGTCGGTTTTCTTCAGCGTACCCCTAGAGGCCGGATGGCAACACAGCTTGTTTATGAGCATTTCGGCATGGAGATGCCTGAATGATGAATATACCAAAGATGGTCATGATTCTGGGTGTGATTATTTTCGTGATTGGTTTTGCGATGAAATATATCCATCTCGGCAGGCTGCCGGGAGATATTTTTCTGAAAAAGGGGAATACGACTTTTTACTTTCCTATCGTTACATCAATCATCGTCAGTGTTGTGTTGTCCGCGATTTTTTATTTGATCGGCCGTTTTAAATAATGATTACAGCTTGATAGACACGTAAGGAAGTGGAACAGATGAAATTGGATATGTTTGATTTTCATTTACCGGAGGAACTGATTGCCCAAGTTCCTTTGGAGGATAGGGAAGCAAGTAGATTGATGGTACTGGACAAAGAAACCGGTAAGCTCCAGCATGATGTATTCAGCCATATCACGGAATATATCAAACCGGGAGATTGCCTGGTGTTGAATGATACAAAAGTGCTTCCGGCCCGACTATACGGCAGTAAAGAAGGGACAGGTGCAAAGATCGAAGTATTGCTGCTTAAGCAAGAGCATGATGATGTCTGGGAAACGCTTGTGAAGCCGGCCAAACGGATTAAGGAAGGCTCGACGATCGTTTTCGGCGATGGTAAGCTGAGTGCCGTCTGTACAGGTGTACTCGAGCATGGCGGCCGTATCCTTGAATTTAAATATGATGGCATATTTTATGAAATACTGGAGAAGCTGGGCGAAATGCCGTTACCTCCATACATCAAGGAACAACTCGATGATCAGGACCGCTATCAAACCGTTTATGCGCGGGAACGGGGATCTGCAGCTGCACCTACCGCTGGCCTGCATTTTACGGAGGATTTGCTTGAGAAACTTAAAGGGATGGGTGTCCACATCGCCTTCATCACGCTGCATGTCGGGCTTGGTACATTCCGTCCGGTAAGTGTCGACGATATTGACAGCCATGAAATGCATTCGGAATTTTATCAAATGACGGAAGGCACTGCCAGATTACTGAATGACGTGAAGGAAAAAGGCGGGAAAATCATTACGGTCGGCACTACGTCCACAAGGACATTGGAAACGATTGCGTCCCGTAATGATGGGGTTTTCAAGGAAGAGAATGGCTGGACGAGCATCTTCATTTATCCTGGTTATGAGTTCAAAGGGATCGATGCGATGATAACGAACTTCCATTTGCCTAAATCGACTTTAATCATGCTTATTTCTGCACTTGCAGGCAGGGAGCATGTCCTTCATGCCTATGAAACGGCTGTGGAAGAAAAATACAGGTTCTTTAGCTTTGGAGATGCAATGTTAATTAAGTAATATAAGAGTGAGAAGCTCTTGAAGGGAGTTATTGCGTTGACTGCAATACGATATGAGTTAATCAAAACATGTAAACAGACAGGGGCACGGCTAGGCCGGGTCCATACGCCGCATGGTTCTTTTGAAACACCGGCATTTATGCCGGTTGGAACGATGGCTACTGTCAAAACGATGTCCCCGGAAGATTTGAAACAAATGGGGGCAGGCATCATCCTGAGCAATACGTACCACCTATGGCTGCGTCCAGGGCATGAAATCATCAAGGAAGCTGGCGGATTGCATAAGTTCATGAACTGGGATCGGGCAATTTTGACCGACTCAGGCGGCTTTCAAGTCTTCAGTTTAAGCGAGTTCCGCAAAATTGAAGAAGAGGGTGTGCATTTCAGGAACCATCTGAATGGCGATAAATTATTTTTATCTCCGGAAAAAGCGATGGAAATACAAAATGCGCTTGGCTCCGATATCATGATGGCATTTGATGAATGTCCGCCATTTCCGGCGACTGAAGAGTATATGAAGAAGTCGGTTGAACGGACATCGCGCTGGGCGGAACGCTGTTTGAATGCACATGAGCGTCCAAATGACCAAGGGCTGTTCGGGATCGTTCAAGGCGGGGAGTTTGAAAATCTTCGCAAACAAAGTGCAAAAGACCTTGTCTCCCTTGACTTCCCGGGTTATGCTATTGGAGGACTATCCGTAGGGGAACCGAAGGATATCATGAACCGCGTCCTTGAGTTTACAACTCCGCTGCTGCCATCTGACAAACCGCGCTATCTTATGGGGGTCGGTTCACCGGACTCATTGATCGATGGTGCACTCCGCGGTGTTGATATGTTTGACTGTGTACTGCCGACGCGAATCGCGCGTAATGGTACGCTCATGACGAGCAATGGGCGGTTGGTTGTGAAAAATGCGAAGTATGCACGCGATTTCGGTCCAATCGATGAAAATTGCGATTGCCATGTTTGCAAGAACTATAGCCGGGCATATATCCGCCACTTGATTAAATGTGAAGAAACCTTTGGAATTCGCCTTACGACTTACCATAATCTTCATTTTCTGTTAAACTTGATGGAACAGGTCAGACAAGCTATTCGAGAAGATCGTCTTGGAGACTTTAGGGAAGAGTTTTTTGAGCAGTATGGTTTCAATGAACCAAATGCGAGAAACTTCTAATTCCATAAATATTTTAATGAACGAAAGGAGTGAATATACTTAAATGGGTTCTTTAACACAAATACTTCCGTTGATTTTAATGTTCGTATTGTTCTATTTCTTATTGATCCGTCCGCAGCAAAAACGCCAAAAGGCTACGCAAAGCATGCAAAGCAGTTTGAAAAAAGGTGATAAAGTTGCTACTATCGGCGGCATGCACGGAACAATCGACGCAATCGATGAAAAGCAAATCGTCATTAAATCACCAGACGGCACAAAACTGACTTTTGACCGTGCAGCAATCCGTGAAATTACGGAAAGCGCACCGAATAAGGAAGTATCCGTATAAGACAAACGAAAACCGGGCCATGTGCCCGGTTTTTTTTGCTGTTTTTTTAATCGGTGCGGGAGTCGGAACTCATGTTGACCCCAAGAACGCCACCCATCATGGCTGTAATCACAAAACAGCCATAGTATATCCATTGCTTGATGGTGAAAAGGGCATCGTGACCTAAATATTGAAATAGGAACACGACCAACAGATAAAGCAGCCCAGTGCTCCCGCCCAAGAATAATCCTTGCTTTTTCCCTTTGCCTCCTGATATGAATCCACCAATGAACAGCGATAAAAAGGACACGATCATGACCACGTATGTCAGGGATGATTCCGTCAGTGAAGTGAAACGAAGAAGGATGGAAACGATTAAACTAGCAATCATCGCTATGGCAAAGATGGAGCCTACGCCATAAATTACGGCGACACTCATTTTTTTAGTTTCGATGGGTATTCCTCCTTTTTAAAAGGCTGATACGTATAGCCTGTTTATGTGTTTGTACAAGCATATTCCCGATATCGAACCTTTAGACCAGGTTTAACAAGCTTCCCGTAAAATTAGAAAAGATTATGGAGTAATTTTTCAGTTCCCAAGCCATGCTATGGATGAAGGAAGTGTTGTTGAATTGGATATCTATCTAGGGATTATATTTCGAACGGCGGTAATCTATCTGGTCATCTGGTTCCTTTTTCGAATGATGGGTAAGCGGGAAGTTGGGGAACTTAGCGTTCTTGATTTAGTGGTATCCATTATGATAGGGGACATTGCTGTGCTATCCTTTGAAGATTTGGAAAAACCGTTTATCCGACAGACTATCCCGATGTTTGTTCTCGCGTTCCTCCAAATCACATTGGCCTTTGCTTCATTGAAAAGTGTCAAATTACGCAATCTCATGGACGGTAAGCCCCAGATCATCATTAATCAGGGAAAAATAGATGAAAAAGCGATGCGCAGACAACGATATAATTTTGATGACTTATTGACCCAACTTCGTGAACAAGGAATTATTGATATAAACGAAGTGCAATTTGCCATCCTTGAAACTTCAGGAAAGCTCTCGGTGATTAAAAAAAGCGATAAAGAAGGGTCGGAAAGTCAGGTACCATTCCCGCTGATTGTCGACGGAGAGATACAAGAAAAAAATCTTGATAAAATTGGGAAAAACCATTTTTGGCTTCTGAATCAGTTAAAAGAACATGGAGAAACGAAGGTTAAAGAGATTTCGATTTGCGGGTACATAGATGGCCAAATTTACATCGATAAAAATGAAACGAAGAAATGACCGAAGCCTATGAATGCTTCGGTTCATTTTATTTCCAAGCCAATTTTGACAAAAAGCCGCCAACTACAGGAATCCTGATCAGATCGGCCTTTTTTATGCTGCCGGTCATGAGCAGGAAAAAAGTGAACAGCAGGATAACGACGGTTACGGAAAGCAAAAGCCGTATCCCGATAGGCTGTGAGGAGAGCGGGAATTGATAAAGATAATAACCGCCCCATCCTGAAATTAAAGCAAGGACCAGGGCTGACATATAGCTTCGGAAATGAAGCGTGAAAGGGACGACCTTCAGCACGGTTGAAAAATGCAGGAAAGTAACGAGCATCGTACCGACAGCTATCCCGATTGCCGCTCCCATGATCCCGAAACTTTCCTTTGAAGCCAGAAGCCAGATCACACCGATTTTAAGGATGTTCCCAGCCAGGCTGTTGAACATTGCAGCCTTTGCAAGGTCCAGTGCTTGCAGCATGGATTGCAGCGGATATTGAAAGTAATAAAGGATGAAAAAAGGTGCCAGGAATTTAATGAAAACGGCAGCATGCGAAGATCCATACATGACTTGCAAGATCGGTTCGGCAAAGATGAACAGAATGACGATAGCTAAACAGCCTGTGATGAAGGTGATTTTCAGGGCTTGTTGAAGCCTGTGTTCAACGAGTAAAAAGTTTCCGGTCGTACGGGCTTCGCTCACTGCCGGGACAAGTGCCGTCGCCAATGATGATGTAACGAAGGAAGGAAGCATGAGTAAAGGCAGAGCATATCCAGTCAACTCCCCGTATTGACTGGTGGCTGCGGCCGCAGTGACCCCGGCAAGTGCCAAACTCTGGGCAACGACTATCGGTTCGAAAAACCACGATACCGATCCAATCATCCTGCTTCCGGTGGTAGGAAGGGCAATCCCCATCAGTTCGGTGAACGTTCCTTTTCCGGATTTGACATTATTGAAGAAACCCTTTCTGAACTTAAAATGTTTCTTTATTTTAAAGCTGGTCAATAAGTAAATGAGAGAGACGAGCTCACCGATAATCGATGCAAGCATTGCCCCGGCTGCCGCATATTCGATTCCATATGGCAAAAAGGCCTTGGTCAGGACGGCTATGAAAGTGATTCTGGCCACCTGTTCGATAACTTGTGAGAAAGCGAAGGGCTTCATATTTTGCTTGCCTTGGAAATAACCGCGCAGTACGGATGAAATGGCAATGATCGGTACGATTGGGGCAATCGCCATGAGCGGCCATAACGTCCGTTCGTCCGTGAATAGGTATTCTGATAGAACCGGTGCGAAAAGCAGCATCGCAGGAGTGAAAATCATCGATAGAGTAAAGGTGCAGGCCAAAGAGACGACAAGGATTTTCTTGATTTTCCGTTCATCACCCCTGGCATTGGCTTCGGCCACATATTTCGAAATGGCGATTGGCAGGCCCAACTGGGTTATGTTCACGACGAGAAAGAGTGTCGGTAGAGCCATCATATATAAACCAACGCCTTCTTCGCCGATGAAGCGGGCGATGACAATACGGTTAATGAAACCAAGAACCCTTGTAATCAGGCTTGCGATTAATAAAATCAGCGTCCCTTTTAAAAATTTGGACATTGAACTCCCTCCCTGCCTTCTCAAAAAAGCGGTTATGCTATACAATTATCTATATGCTTGTACTTGGACAAAGCATGACAAAAGTGTTTGTTTGCGTTCTAACAAATGATAAGAAACCCTTCTAAGAAACTGCGCATTCATTTGAGAATCATTTTACTGGAGGCAAAGTGATGGCAAAAAAGAATCATCCCTATCAAAGGTATTATCTAAAGGTGCGTCCATTTTTGAAGAGTAAGCGTGAGGAATTCCAAATGGTCGGATTGAATGCCGTAACAGAGGAAGACATATGGAAAACCTTAACCAAAAATAAATGGAAACGCCCGCAGGAAAACATTCACCTTCATGAACTTGTCGCAGATATCGTGACATTTTCGAGCAACCAGTTCATGACCTTCCAAATGGTCGAAGCCTATAAATCACCAAACCTATTCGAGCCGCTTTCCGAAGAGGAACTGAAGGAGCTTTTGAAAGAATAACGCAAAGATATACTTAAATTGACAGCTGTTTGTATATGAATCATAATAGATATGGTTATGCTTTTTTTGGGAAAAGTATGGAAAGCTGTGTCTTTTTTCTCAAGAAGCATAAGGTATGCAGTTATCATTTAAACAACAAATGACGGTTTTATTAACTTCAGGAACAGGCGTATTATAGAAAGGGGCCTACTACATAATGGTAAAAAGAAGCAGGATCGTTGCGTTTTTTCTAATCGCACTTTTGATTTTCGCAGCGATGGGGACGACTTCAAAAGGAATCCTAAAGGATATCAAGCTGGGTCTTGATCTTCAAGGCGGGTTTGAAGTGTTATATGAAGTAAAACCGCTGTCAGGGGAAAAGATAACCCCGGAAGTTTTACGGGCTACAGTAAGCTCACTTGAGCGGCGTGTCAATGTGTTGGGTGTTAGCGAGCCTAACATACAAATAGAAGGGAAAGACCGGATCCGCGTACAATTGGCTGGGGTCAAAGACCAAAACAACGCTCGGGAAATCCTTTCTACACAAGCTAAATTATCCTTCCGTGATTATAACGATAAGGAAATGATGACCGGTGCCGACCTGAAAGAAGGCGGCGCGAAACAAACGTTCCAAGATAATAAACCGGTTGTCGAAGTCACATTGAAAGACGTAAATAAATTTAAGGACATCACTCAAAAAATATCCTCGATGCCAAGTCCGACTAATGTACTTGCAATCTGGCTGGATTTCGAGGAAGGAAAAGATTCCATTAAGGATACTTCTTCACAAGACAATATGATTTCAGCTCCAGCTGTCAGTGAAGTTTTCAATACGAATAAAGTGTTTATTACCGGTCAATTCAAGTTGGAAGAAGCGAAAGAGCTTGCAGCCCTTCTTAATGCCGGTGCTTTGCCTGTAGATTTAAAAGAAAAGTATTCGACTTCTGTAGGTGCCCAGTTCGGTGCAGGTGCACTGCATGATACCATTTTTGCGGGAATCATCGGAATTGCACTTGTTTTTATCTTCATGCTTGTGTATTACCGCTTCCCGGGCTTCATTGCAGTCGTCACTTTAAGCATATACCTTTTCTTGACGCTTTTAGTGTTTGATTGGATGAATGCGGTCCTTACGCTGCCTGGTATTGCAGCATTGGTACTCGGGGTCGGGATGGCCGTAGACGCCAATATCATAACCTATGAGCGAATCAGGGATGAAATGAAACTTGGCAGATCGGTTAAAGCGGCTTATAAAGAAGGTACCAAGAATTCACTTGCTACTATCACGGATGCCAACTTAACGACCTTGCTGGCTGCGGCTGTTCTGTTCTATTATGGAACAAGCTCGGTTAAAGGGTTTGCCACCACTTTGATCATTTCGATCTTAATGAGTTTCATTACAGCCGTCTATGGTACACGCCTCTTCATGAGCCTGTGGGTGAATAGCGGGTTCCTGGACAAACGTACAGGATGGTTTGGCGTGAAGAAGAAATACATTCACGATTTAAAAGAGAAAATGGATTTAATGTCATTGCCAACACGCTTTGATAAAATCGATTTCGTCAAACATCGGAAAGTTTTTTACGGCATTTCAATCGGTGTCACCATTATCGGGATCATTTTCCTGCTCGTCTTCAGATTGAATCTTGGAATTGATTTCACGAGCGGTACCCGAATCGAGATCGCGTCCAAAGACGTCTTGACGACTCAGCAAGTCGAAACCGAAATGCAAAAGGTCGGTATCGACGAGGATGATATCAAGGATGTCAGGCTCGCTGGACAAGACAATAAAAATGCTGTCGTTCGGACAGTCGGCGTCCTAAATAAACAAGAGATTGCTGAATTGAAGGACCATTTCAAGAAGGATTACGGAGCGGAACCGAATGTCAGCACCGTATCACCGACAGTAGGAAAAGAACTTGCGAAAAATGCCATGTACGCGTTGGCGATCGCATCAATCGGAATCATATTGTATGTATCGATACGATTTGAATGGCGAATGGCCGTACCTGCCGTGGTCGCGCTCATACATGATGCATTCTTCATCATCACGATTTTCAGCTTGCTCCGGCTCGAAGTGGATATCACCTTCATTGCTGCGGTTCTGACGATCGTCGGTTATTCGATCAATGATACGATCGTAACCTTTGACCGTATTCGTGAAAACCTGCGCTTCAGCCGTAAAATCAAAAGTGCCGAAGAACTTGAGAACATTGTGAACATCAGTATCAGGCAAACTTTGACGAGATCCATTAACACGGTTCTGACCGTTCTCATCACGGTCATCGCGTTGATGATCTTCGGCAGTGAAGCTATTCGTAACTTCTCCATTGCCCTGTTTATCGGTTTAATTTGCGGCGTGTATTCATCGTTATTGATCGCTTCCCAATTCTGGCTTGATTTGAAAATCAGGGAATTGAAGAAGAAAGGTCCGCTGAATACAGCGAAAGAAAAGAAACAAAGTCTTGAAGGACAAGTTTAATAGGTGAGAGGGGGCTGGCATGATGCCAGCCTTCTTTTTGTTGAACTAGCTTATTGAATAGGGAATTACAGCCAATTATGAGTTTAAAATAAAATTGAAACTGGTATATTCGTTTTGTATAATGAGTAGGTTGAGGGGTGAATAAATGTTAAAGCCAAAAACCCGGTGGAACTTGCGAACTGCCGATGAAAACAAAGTTGCTGTACTAGCTGAAGAGCTTCATATCACACCTTTGGTTGCAGCACTGCTTGTGAATCGAGGCCTGGATACGATTGAAAGTGCCCGATCGTTTTTATTTGTAAAAAATCAAACTTTTCATGACCCATTTTTATTGAAGGATATGGATAAAGCAGTATATAGAATAAAAGAAGCGATTCAAAATGGAGAAAAAATACGTATATTCGGTGATTATGATGCGGACGGCGTGACATCGACCACAGTGATGATGACGGCGCTGACGAGATTGGGGGCCGATGTTGATTTTTATATCCCGAATCGGTTTACAGAAGGATATGGTCCGAATCCGATGGCATTCCGCCTTGCAGCCGAGCAAGGTGTGAAGGTATTGATCACCGTCGATACCGGAATTTCCGCTGTCGATGAAGCGAAGCTTGCCGCAGAGCTGGGCATGGATTATATTTTGACCGATCACCATGAACCGGGACCGCAGCTGCCTGAGGCAATGGCGATCATCCATCCTAAACTTGAGGACAGTACCTATCCATTTAAAGACCTTGCCGGAGTAGGGGTCGCATTTAAGCTTGCACACGCCTTGCTTGGGGAATTGCCTGAGGATTTGCTTGAAATAGCGGCAATCGGCACGATAGCGGATTTAGTGCCTTTACAAGGGGAAAACCGCGTCATTGCTGCGAAAGGCATCGAGCAGTTACGATTGACTCGCCGCCCGGGACTTGTTGCGTTAATGAAAGTGGCGAATGTTCAGCAGGAAGCATTGAATGAAGAATCGATCGGCTTTGCAATGGCACCGAGGATCAATGCTGTCGGCCGCCTTGGAGATGCCGATCCCGCTGTTGATTTATTGATGTCCGCAAGTCTCGAAGAAGCAATGGAACTTGCTAATGAAATCAATGATATCAATAAAGAGCGGCAGGAAATGGTTGCAGCAATGGCTGAGGAAGCGATTGCTGAAGTCGAGGAAAACTTCCCGCCGGAGTCCAATGGCGTGCTCATCATCGGCAGGGAAGGCTGGAATGCCGGAGTTGTGGGGATTGTGGCCTCTAAACTTGTTGAACGCTTTTACCGGCCGACGATTGTATTGAGCTATGATCGGGATAAGGGATTAGCTAAAGGTTCTGCTCGGAGTATCGTTGGTTTCGATCTTTTTCAAAGTCTTTCCCAATGCCGTGAAATGCTGCCTCATTTCGGAGGACATCCTATGGCAGCTGGAATGACGTTGAAAATAGAAGATGTTCAGGAGCTTAGGGACCGCATGAACTTGATTGCGAAGGAAGAACTGAACGAAGAGGACTTCACACCGATTACAAACTTGGACGGTGCTACGACTTTAGCTGAAGTTTCCATTCAAACGATTCAGGAAATGAGCTTGCTTGCACCATTTGGGGTTACGAATCCCAAGCCGAAGATTTTGATTGATTCCGTACAACTTTCAAGTGTCCGCAAAATTGGTGCCAACCAAAATCACTTGAAGGTTCAGCTGGAAGATGGTGAAAAACACAAACTTGACGGTGTGGGCTTCGGTCTCGGTCATTTTGTCGATGAAATAGCACCGCACGCTGAAGTTTCGGTGATTGGAGAGCTCTCCATCAATGAGTGGAATAATATGAAAAAGCCCCAGATCTTTGTCCAGGATGTCTCGGTGGACCATTGGCAGTTATTCGATTACCGCGGCAAGGGACAGGCAGAGAAGTGGCTTGCCGACATTCCTGCACAAAACCGGAAGATCGTCATTTTCTCGGAAGATATTTATAGCAGATATCCATTTTTGCAAAACCATCCAGATCTCGTTCATATCGAGAATGAACTGGATGCTGAGCAGCTCGACTGCTTCGAAGGGCATTTGGTACTCATGGACATGCCGCCATCCAGGGAATATTTGAAACGGGCGGTTGCCAAAAAGAACCCTTCCCGTATCTACGCTCACCTTTCCCATGAACAGGACCATTTCTTAAGTACGATGCCGACAAGGGATCATTTTAAATGGTTTTATGCCTTCCTTGCCAAGAAGGGGCCGCTTGATGTGAAAAGATATGGTGATGACCTGGCCAAATATCGCGGCTGGTCAAGAGATACAGTGGAATTCATTTCTAAGGTGTTTTTTGAGCTTGATTTTGTTACAATAGAGAATGGGTTAATTATGCTCACAACCAATGCGAAAAAACGCGATCTCAGTGAATCTGAATCGTATACAAGAAAGAAAGAGCAATTTGAGCTTGAACAAGAGCTTGTTTATTCTTCCTATCAGCAATTATTCGATTGGTTCAATCATTATTTAGTTCATGAGGCAACAGACCTTGAGGAGGAAACAAAGCAATGGATTTAAAGCAATATGTAACAATTGTGCAAGACTGGCCAAAACCGGGTATCGTCTTCAAAGATATTACAACATTAATGGATAACGGCGCAGCTTATAAATACGCAACAGACCAAATCGTCGAGTATGCTCGCGATAAAAATATCGACTTGGTGGTCGGGCCGGAAGCACGCGGATTCATTATCGGATGTCCAGTCGCATACTCATTGGAAGTGGGCTTTGCGCCAGTGAGAAAAGAAGGAAAACTTCCACGTGAAACGATAAAAGTCGAATATGGACTGGAATACGGCAAGGATGTATTGACTATCCACAAAGATGCCATTAAACCTGGACAGCGTGTCCTGATTACGGACGATTTATTAGCTACCGGGGGAACAATCGAAGCGACGATCAAGTTGGTTGAACAGCTTGGCGGAATTGTAGCAGGGATTGCCTTCCTTATTGAATTGACTGACTTGGATGGAAAAGATAAATTAGACGGCTATGATGTCTTGACATTAATGAGCTTTTAATAAAGGAGAGCACTCTGACCAGGGTGCTCTCTTTCTGTTTTTCCCATTTTAGCTGGATTTTGTCGAATTTCCAGTGAAAAAATGCACTATTCTTAATAAAATACACGTTTAACTCTTTACATCCTTGCCTTTTTTTTCGATAATAGTAATAATAAAGAGTTTTTCTGCTAATAAGTTTATTTGCACTTTTATCCGTTTAAGCGGATTTATTTTTTTTCGCAAAAATTGTCACGTTTTGCAGAATAAAGGGAAGTGCTACCAATCATACTCAATCCGGATCATATCCGGTGGCAGTTAAAGTGGGGTTAAGGTGATTAAATGGCTAATGATCAAATATTGACTGCCGAGCAGGTTGTAGAACGGGCCAGCTTATATCTTCAGCCGGAAGAAGCTGAATTTATTCATAGAGCGTTTAAGTATGCAGAGTATGCTCACCGAGAACAATTCCGTAAATCGGGAGAGCCGTATATTATTCATCCGATTCAAGTGGCGGGCATTCTGGCTGATCTTGAAATGGACCCTGCAACCATTGCGGCAGGTTTTTTACATGATGTTGTTGAAGACACGGAGATCACTTTAAAGGATATTGAAGAAAATTTCAGTCCTGAAGTCGCCATGCTTGTGGATGGCGTGACCAAGTTAGGGAAAATCAAATACAAATCACAGCAGGAGCAACAGGCGGAAAACCATCGGAAAATGTTCGTGGCGATGGCGCAGGATATACGGGTCATCTTGATCAAGCTTGCGGACAGACTGCATAATATGCGGACATTGAAGCATCTGCCGCAGGAAAAGCAGAGAAGGATATCGAACGAGACGCTGGAAATCTTCGCACCGCTTGCCCATCGTCTTGGGATCAGCACGATTAAATGGGAACTGGAAGATACTGCACTAAGATATTTGAATCCTCAGCAGTATTACCGAATCGTCAACCTGATGAAGAAAAAGCGTGCAGAACGTGAAAACTATCTGGAAGAAGTCATTGATGAAGTGCGTAAAAACGTTGAGGAAGTTAACATTAAGGCTGACCTATCAGGCAGGCCGAAACATATATACAGCATTTATCGCAAAATGGCTTTGCAGAATAAACAGTTCAGCGAAATTTATGACTTGCTTGCCGTTCGGATCGTCGTCAATAGCATAAAAGATTGCTATGCCGTTTTAGGGATCATCCATACATGCTGGAAACCGATGCCTGGCCGATTCAAAGACTATATCGCGATGCCGAAGCCGAATATGTATCAATCGCTCCATACGACGGTGATCGGACCGAAAGGCGATCCGCTGGAAGTGCAGATCCGTACTTCCGATATGCATCGCATTGCCGAGTTCGGGGTTGCAGCGCACTGGGCTTATAAAGAGGGAAAAGATGTCGGTGAACAGCCTTCACTGGAAGAAAAATTGACATGGTTCCGGGAAATTCTTGAATTCCAGGATGATGCGACTAATGCCGAGGAATTCATGGAATCCCTTAAAATAGATCTTTTTTCTGATATGGTATTCATTTTCACTCCAAAAGGCGATGTCATCGAACTGCCATCAGGATCCAACCCGATTGATTTCGCTTACCGGATTCATTCGGAAATCGGGAACAAAACGATTGGTGCCAAAGTAAACGGGAAAATGGTACCGCTGGATTATAAACTGAAAACTGGCGATATCATAGAAATCTTAACATCGAAGCATTCATATGGTCCAAGTCAGGATTGGCTTAAACTGACGCAAACATCTCAAGCGAAAAATAAGATCCGCCAATTTTTCAAGAAGCAGCGCCGGGAAGAAAATATCGAAAAAGGCAAAGAGCTTGTTGAAAAGGAAATCAAGGATATGGAGTTCGACCTGAAGGAAATCCTGGCTGCCGAGAATATCAGGCGTGTTGCGGATAAATTCAACTTCCTGAATGAAGAGGATATGTATGCAGCAGTCGGATATAACGGAATAACAGCCCTTCAGGTAGCTAACCGCCTTACCGAAAAATGGCGCAAGCAGAAAATGGTCGAGCAAGAAGCGGATATTTCTGAAGCGGTAGCCGATCTGAAAACCTTCTCCAATACATCTAAAAAACGTGACTCGGGCGTACAGGTACCAGGGATTGATAACTTGCTTATCCGCTTATCACGCTGCTGCAACCCAGTACCAGGGGACGAAATCGTTGGTTATATAACCAAAGGCCGTGGAGTTTCAGTTCATAGGCAAGATTGCCCGAATCTGGATAGCGGGGATGCCGATCATCGTCTTGTACCGGTTGAATGGGAAAGTACGATTAACGAACGCAAGGAATACATCGTGGAAATTGAAATCAGCGGCTATGACCGTCGCGGCTTATTGAATGAAGTCCTTCAAGCCGTCAATGAAACCAAGACCAACATATCAGCGGTCTCGGGTAAATCCGACAGGAATAAGGTGGCGACCATTCACATGTCGATTTATATTCATAACATTGCCCATTTGCAAAAGGTTGTCGACCGTATTAAACAAATTTCAGATGTTTATTCCGTTAGAAGGATCATGAACTAAGGAGTTTTTATTGCCATGCGTGTTGTTTTACAACGTTCCAAAGCGGCAAAAGTAGTTGTCGCAGACCAAATAATCGGACAAATCGACAGCGGTCTCGTCCTATTGGTTGGTGTCACCCATGGAGATACGATCGATGACGCCGCCTATTTGGCCGAAAAGATTGTCAATCTAAGAATATTTGAAGATGAAAATGAAAAGATGAACCACTCACTATTGGATGTGGGAGGTTCGATTTTATCCGTTTCACAATTCACCTTATACGGCGATTGCCGTAAAGGCCGTCGACCGAACTTCATGGACGCCGCCCGTCCTGAAGAGGCGAATGAATTATATGAAGCATTTAACGAGGAACTCCGCAAAAAAGGCGTCCATACGGAAACAGGTCAATTTGGTGCCATGATGGATGTTCAGCTTACTAATGACGGTCCCGTCACATTAATACTCGAAAGCAAAAAATGACCTGCTGCGGCAGGTTTTTTTTTGCAGAAAAGCCAGCTTCTTATACGAAGCTGGCTTTTCAGGTCCTTATTTAAAATACCGTGCCAAGCCATTATAGATGGCCGATGTGATTTTTTCTTGATACTCATTCGATGTTAATGTCAATTCTTCCACTGGATTACTTAAATAGCCTAGTTCAATGAGTGTAGCTACCCGTTTATTTTCACGGGTCACATGATAATCCCCGTATCGTGATCCGCGATTGGGCACCTGCATGGTGGAACCGATTGAATTGGCCAGTGTCGCCGCCAACGCACGCTGGTAGTCATGATAGTAATATGTGGTTATCCCGCTGGTGATCTGGTCCTTGGTGCTATCATAATGGAGGCTGATGAAAGCATCCGCATTATGTATATGAGAAGTGCTGACCCGGGAAGGGAGTGGAACATAAGTATTTCCGCTCCTGGTCAGGATCACTTTAGCCCCTGCCGCCTGAAGTTTGTCCCGCAGCAATTCTGCCGTTCGAATCGTCAGGTTTTTCTCAAGTGTTCCACCGACTCCGATTGTACCGCTATCCCTGCCGCCATGTCCGGGATCGATCACAATCGTTTTATCCTTTAGGTATTTCTCAACGCCTGGTCGTTGGATCTGCTCGGCATTCCCTTCGATCGTCACGATCCATCCGGCCACATAAGCTGTTTTCCCGCCCTTTAGTTTAATGGAATACCAGTCGCCTTCCATACCTGATGCCGTGAACGTTTCACCTGCATTGGCCTGCTTTACAATCCCCGAGTTGCCATCCGGCTCATTTCTAAAGATCGTACCATCATGAATGATGGTAATCTTGTTTCCTTTTACATCAACCTTTTTTTCCTTCGCCGTTTGCTCAACATTCTCTTTTTCCAGGTACCAACTCACTACCCAGCCCTTTTTTGAACCAGTGAGCTGGATCTGTGTCATATTTCCCTTTGTTTGGAGCACAGCGTAAGTCTCATCCTTGTTCACCGAACCGATGACCTTGCTTTTGAGCGAGGCTTCATTCCTGACATTTAAACCCGCGGCGGTCACCCTTGCAGTAGCGCCTGCCGTGTCCTTTTTCATATCAACATGATTTTCGCTTACTTGTATGTAGGGTTCAGCTACCCAACCGCGGGTTCCTTGGAAATCAATTTCCGCCCATTCATTTTCAACCCTGTAGACGGTCACTGACGTATTTTTATTCAGCTTTCCGAGAGCGGCACTGCTTGTTGATGGATCCGAACGGACATTGAGCCGGTCCACCAAAGTTACTCCGGTTTTTACGGATTGATTCGTTCCTTTTTCCCTAGTTGAATCTTTCTTCGCTGCTTTTTCTGATGCGGAGGGAAGCGTTATGTAGTCAGCAGAGACCCAGCCTTCGATATCCGCCGTTTTGACCTTTATCCAATTCTCATTCTTTTCAATGATGTCAACAAAAGTTCCTTTACTCAAGGACCCAACCGTTTGAAATGTAGTGCCGGGGCCTGTTCGGACACGGACGGAGCTGCCTGATATCGTCCCTTGTCCGGATTCCTTTTTGACCTGATTGGTATCAGACCCTGTTTGTCTCTCCACTAACCAATTGGCAACCCAGCCCGTTTTGCCGGTGCCAATCCGGATTTCAATCCAGTCGCCATCTTCATTCAGAATGGGATACGATTCCCCTTTTGACAGTTTTTTTACGATAGGGAAACTGAGACCTGCACCTTCACGGACATTGACCACTTGGGTCGTCACGATATTTTCCCCATCATCTTTTCCAAAAGCGTAATGGACGGGGAAAATCGCTGAGAATATCAGCATCAGTGTCAGGCCGAATAAACCCGATTTCTTCTTCATAAGTTGTCTCTCCCTTTTAATGTCTATATGTATGTATTCTCGTTCAATGAAAATTTCCCTCTTTCCCTGTGCAAAAAACAATTTTTTTAGGAAAGAATAGAGCTTATATAACTGTAGGAGGGAAACCACATGAAATTCAGCGAAAAAGATCAAACGAGCTTAAGCGGAGGCAACCAAGTACTGGGTGTCGATTTTCACGATTTCATCCAAAAGGAACAAAGCGCAAACCTTGTTGAATTGGCATCCGAATTCGGGGTCAATGTCCGGACGATCAAAAATTTGAAAAAACGTTTGAACCAGTAAAAAGCGATAAAAATCCTCAGTCTGCCTTGACATTTGATGTTAACGTCCGTATGATTATAAAATATCAGACTTATTACTGCAATAACCAATGATGGAGAAGAGTAATTAAGAAACACATGAAAAGAGAGGAAATGCCGAGGCTGAAAGCATTCCACATGATGACTTAATGAAAGAACCCTCCGTAGGCTTCACTCCGAACGGATTTACTTAATAGGAGATGGACGTAAAACAGGCGTTAACTGTTTTTGAGCGGGGGCACTTTTTTTGTGCTTCAACTAGGGTGGCACCACGGGATATCCAAACTCTCGTCCCTTGTAACATATACGTTACAAGGGGCGGGAGTTTTTTGTTTGGAAAAAATCAGTATAGCGTGCCGTATAAGAAAGGCCGCTTTGCTTTAAAGGAGGAAACAAATATGTCTATTCAGATTCCTAGAGGAACCCAGGATTTATTGCCTGGCCAAACGGAAATATGGCAGTATATCGAGAACACAGCGCGTGATATTTGTCACCGTTACCAATATAAAGAAATCCGCACACCGATTTTTGAACACACGGAATTATTTTTACGTGGTGTAGGGGATACAACCGATATCGTTCAAAAGGAGATGTATTCCTTTCAAGATCGCGGTGAAAGGAACTTAACCCTTCGTCCGGAAGGCACTGCATCGGTTGTAAGGTCATATATCGAGAACAAAATGTTCGGGTGGGCCAATCAACCGGTCAAGCTTTATTATATCGGGCCGATGTTCCGTTACGAGCGTCCGCAAGCAGGTCGATTCCGCCAGTTCGTTCAATTCGGCATCGAAGCTTTAGGAAGTAAGGATCCCGGAATCGATGCAGAGGTTCTGTCACTTGCGATGAACCTGTACAAGGAACTTGGTTTGAAAAAGCTGAAGCTAGTCATCAACAGCCTTGGTGATAAGGAAAGCCGGACAGCGCATCGCAATGCGTTAATCAAACATTTCGAACCACGCATCGGCGAGTTTTGCGGCGATTGTCAAAACCGCCTCGAAAAAAATCCATTGCGTATCCTGGATTGCAAAAAGGATCACGATCACGAATTGATGAACACGGCTCCTTCCATCATTGAATATTTAAATGATGAATCGCGTACTTATTTCGAAAAGGTGAAACAGCACTTAAGCGATTTGGAAATCGATTTCGTCGAAGATCCGACTCTAGTGAGGGGCTTGGATTACTATAATCATACCGCATTTGAAATCATGAGTGATGCAGAAGGCTTTGGCGCCATCACTACACTTTGCGGCGGCGGCCGTTATAACGGGCTGGCTGAAGAACTTGGCGGACCGGAAACACCAGGAATCGGCTTTGCACTTAGCATCGAACGGCTGATTGCTGCCCTCCAAGCAGAAAACATCGAGCTTCCGATCAAAAAGGGAATTGACTGCTATCTTGTCTCACTAGGTGAAACAGCCAAGGATTATACCGTCAAACTTGCCCATCAATTGCGGAATGCCGGTTTTACCGTCGAAAAAGACTATCAAGATCGTAAAGTGAAAGCACAATTCAAATCAGCCGACCGCCTCGAAGCAAGATATGTGGCGACACTTGGGGATGATGAATTGGCAAATAATAAAATCAATGTAAAGTTCATGGAAACCGGTGAACAAGTCCAAATGGATCTTGCAACATTCGTTGAACAATTCAAAAAGCTACAGGCTTAAGGGGGAAATACCATGTTTGGCAGAACATACTTCAATGGTGAAGTGACAGAAGCAGCTATTGGTGAAAAAGTAACATTAAAAGGATGGGTACAAAAACGCCGGGATTTGGGCGGGGTCATCTTTATTGATCTACGTGACAGAAGCGGAGTCGTCCAAGTCGTATTCAATCCGGACATTTCGGCAGACGCGCTTGCCACAGCCGAAAAAATCCGTAATGAATACGTCCTTGATATCCAAGGGACCGTCATCAAACGTGACGAAGCCAACTTCAACCCGAACGTAACAACAGGGACCGTCGAAGTTCAAGCCGAAAACGTTACAATTTTAAACGAAGCAAAGACCCCTCCATTCATCATTGATGAAAGAACGGATGTATCAGAAGACATCCGCTTGAAATATCGTTATCTGGACCTGCGTCGTCCGGCGATGTTCGAAACATTGAAAATGCGCAACAAAACAACAAAAGCGATCCGTGATTACTTGGACGGTGAAGGCTTCCTTGATATCGAAACACCAATCTTAACAAAAAGTACACCTGAAGGAGCACGTGATTATTTAGTGCCTAGCCGCGTACACGAAGGGGAGTTCTATGCACTTCCGCAATCACCGCAAATCTTCAAGCAGCTATTGATGGTATCCGGTTTCGAACGTTATTATCAAATTGCCCGCTGTTTCCGTGATGAAGACTTACGTGCTGACAGACAGCCTGAATTCACGCAAATTGATATTGAAACAAGCTTCATGAGCCAAGAAGATATCATTAACACGGCAGAAAACATGATGGCTAAAGTGATGAAAGACGTAAAAGGATTGGACGTAACACTGCCATTCCCTCGAATGACTTACAATGAATCGATGAGCCGTTACGGTTCCGACAAACCGGATACACGTTTCGGAATGGAACTTAAAGATGTTTCCGAAATCGTCAAAGACAGTGATTTCAAAGTGTTCACCGGTGCTGTTGCAAGCGGAGGACAAGTTAAGGCGATCGTCGTTAAGGACGGAAATGCGGATTATTCCCGTAAAGACATTGATGGCTTGGCTGAATTTGCAGCGATTTACGGTGCTAAAGGCCTTGCATGGCTAAAAGTTGAAGAAGACGGTGTAAAAGGGCCAATCGCCAAATTCTTCGCAGAAAATCAACAGCAATTAGTATTTGCATTGGAAGCTGAAGTGGGCGATTTAATCCTATTCGTGGCGGATAAGAAAGGCATAGTCGCAGATGCACTTGGAGCACTTCGCATCAAGCTTGGTAAAGAAAGAGGCTTGATCGATCAAAGCAAATTCAACTTCCTATGGGTGACGGACTGGCCATTACTTGAATATGACGAAGAAGAAGGACGCTACTATGCAGCACACCATCCATTCACAATGCCATTCCGTGAAGACATGGACAAACTGGAATCAGACCCAGCAAGCGTCCGTGCACAAGCATATGACCTTGTCTTGAACGGCTACGAACTTGGCGGTGGATCACTGCGGATATTCGAACGCGACGTTCAGGAAAAAATGTTCAAAGTTCTTGGATTCTCCGAAGAAGAAGCAAACGCACAATTCGGCTTCCTAATGGATGCATTCGAATACGGAACGCCGCCACACGGCGGAATCGCCCTTGGACTGGACCGCATGGTCATGCTGCTTGCAGGCCGCACGAACCTTCGCGACACCATCGCGTTCCCGAAAACAGCAAGCGCAAGCGACCTGCTCGTTGACGCACCGAGTACCGTAAGTGACAAGCAATTGGCCGAACTTAACCTAAGGCTTGCTGCACTTAAAAAATAATTCATTTGGGAAAAATATGAAAAAATACCTATGTGTTTTTCCTTGAAATAGAGTTAAGCATTATGCTATGATGTTTTCAACAAGTAAGAGTCCTGATGTGTTCGTTCTTTAACCTATAAGTTTTGACCGAACACTTATAGTTACCGGGAGCACTAGTTTCCTGGCCGCGTAAAAGCCTCCCTCGAAGAGGACTTACAAACGCGAGGAACCGAGCACCCACCTGCGGAGAGCGGGTTCAAAACAAAGGCGTAAACGGCACAATTGGGACTCTTACACCTTACAAAGCAACTCATGTTAAATAACATGGGTTTTTTTGTGCATTAAAATAGTTAACTCACGAGAAAATGGTGCAAACTCACGAGTAAACGGCGCAAACTCACGAGTAAATGGTGCAAACTCACGAGTAAACAGCGGAAATTCACGAGAAAATGGTGCAAACTCACGAGTAAATGGCGCAAATTCACGAGTAATTGGCGAACTCACGAGTAATTGGCGAACTCACGAGTAAACAGCGGAAATTCACGAGAAAATGGTGCAAACTCACGAGTAAATAGCGGAAACTCACGAGTAAATAGCGGGAATTCACGAGTAAATGGTGCAAACTCACGAGTAAACGGCGAACTCACGAGTAAACAGCGGAAATTCACGAGTAAACGGTGCAAACTCACGAGTAAACAGCGGAAAATCACGAGTAAATGGTGCAAACTCACGAGTAAATAGCGGAAATTCACGAGTAAATGATGCAAACTCACGAGTAAACAGCGGAAAATCACGAGTAAATGGTGCAAACTCACGAGTAAACAGCGGAAAATCACGAGTAAATGGTGCAAACTCACGAGTAAACGGCAGATTCACGAGTAAATGGCGGAAAATCACGAGTAAATGGTGCAAACTCACGAGTAAACAGCGAAAAATCACGAGTAAATGGCAGATTCACGAGTAAATAGCGGAAACTCACGAGTAAACCGTTCAAACTCACGAGTAAATGGCGAACTCACGAGTAAACAGCGGAAAATCACGAGTAAGCTACAAATCTCATGAATTAAAAAGAGTAAACTTACGGTAAAACGTCTGATTTCAGTTCCTAGCAGGAAAAAAGGGCATTAATAAAGAAGCTTAAGAAGAAGGAGTTGATGTATGGATGTTAAAACCGTGTGAGATGCCTATGAAAATGCTCAAATTGGAGGCATTAAGCAGGAGGCTATCATCAAATCATCCAAAACAGGAAATAATAATGAACGATTTCCGGAAAGTTCGTACAGGATTTAACGGGGAGCGGAGTATTGGAAAGGAGTTGAAGAATCTCCCGAAAGAATTTCGAGTATTTCATGATTTGAGGTTAGACCACGATGGGAGCCGTTATTTTCAAATGGATTTCCTAATAATCACCAGGAATTACTGTATCATCATTGAAGTGAAAAACTTTGCGGGAACGCTCTATTTTGACCGCACCTATCCCCAGTTGATTCGTTCAAAAGATGGACAGGAACAGGCATATCTGGATCCGCTAATCCAGGTCGACGTACAAAAATCCCGATTAAATGATTGGCTTACTTTTCACAAATTCCCCTCGCTGCCGATTGAAACGTTAATTGCCAACGCAAACTCGAATACGATCATCAGGACTACCCCAGGTTTTACCCCCATTTTCAAAAAAATCACGGGAAAAGAAACCCTCATCACCAAAATCAATACCCTTGAAAAAAAGTATCCTTCTGAGCAATTAACCCAAAGGCAGAGCACTAGACTTTCGAACACGATTCTGCAAAAAAACACTCCACTTAATCCTGATATACTCAATTTATATCAAATCGATGAGCAAGATCTGCTAAAAAGCGTTCAATGTCCTGAATGCGCTGCTTTCCATATGCACTATCACTGGGGCAAATGGTCATGCAGTCAATGTTCTTACGCCTCCAAAGATGCCCACATTCAAGCTCTTCGCGATTTTGCTCTCCTCATAAAACCCAATATAACAAATAAACAAGCACGGCTCTTTTTACAAATAGATTCAATTGATATTATGCAGCGGATGCTGTCTTCACTGGAATTGCCTTATTCGGGGCAATTTAAAAATAGAGCTTATAAACTTAATGGATTAATTCACGAGTAAATGGCGAACTCACGAGTAAACAGCGGAAATTCACGAGTAAAAGAGCCAAATTCACGAGTAAATGGTGCAAACTCACGAGTAAATGGTGCAAACTCACGAGTAAATGGCGGACTCACGAGTAAACGGCGCAAACTCACGAGTAAATGGTGCAAACTCGCGAGTAAATGCCGCAAATTCACGAGTAATCGATCCAGACTCACGAATAAAGACCCCATACTCAAAGAAAACTACCAAAAACCAGCGAATAATCTTCAAATATTCCCATTTAAGTAACATTCCGCAATATAGAGTCGTAAATTATAGTAAGGTTGAGCAATAGTCAGCTAAGGATAGAAAGTAGTGAGGGCTTTGAAAGATTTATTGTATGCAAAGAGGATGGAAATGCTTCAATTAGTGGAGCGGCTAGTGAATATAGATAGTGGTTCTCATACGAAAAAGGGTATTGATGAAATTGGTTCGATTTTGAAAACGAAATTTGAAAGCCTGGATTTTATTGTGGATACCGTTGAGCAGCAGAATTATGGCAATCAGCTGGTCATCCAGCACCGTGATGCGCATCAACCGCATATTCTGGTCGTTGCCCATATGGATACGGTTTTTCCGGAGGGCACAGCGCAAAAACGTCCTTTTAAAGTGAAGGGAAATCGGGCATACGGTCCTGGTGTGGCGGATATGAAGTCTAGTTTGGTTGAGCTTTTTTATGCGATCCTTTGCCTGAAACAGACGGGGCAGACAGGCTATCAGCATGTCCAGATCATTCTTAATAGTGATGAGGAGATCGGGTCTCCGTCATCCGCTTCACTCATATCGGAAAAAGCGGCCAATAAGAAGTTTGCGCTAATTCTTGAACCGGCAAGGACGGACGGTTCGCTCGTAACGGCAAGAAGGGGCTGCGGTCAGTTTAAAGTGGATATTGCGGGGGTGGCCGCCCATTCAGGGATCGAACCGGAAAAGGGACGAAGTGCAATTGAAGAATTGGCCCATAAGATCATCGCCTTACATCGATTGAATGATCAGCAGAAAGGAATCAGCGTGAATGTTGGCAAAATTGAAGGGGGCTCCGCTGTCAATATGATTGCGTCCCATGCTGCCGCTTTTGTGGATGTACGGATTTCGGAAAAAAGGCAGGAAGCCATCATCCTCAAGCAACTGAAAAAAATATGTGCGGAAACCTATATTCCAGGAACGAAAACGACATTAAGCGGGAAAATGGACCGCTCTCCCATGGAAAAGAATGAGAAAACGAACTTGCTTTTAGAGACGATCCGCCAGGCTGGGAAGGAAATCGGCATCGAAATCACGGATACGGCCACAGGTGGAGGTTCGGATGCTTCCATCACTTCTGATTTGGGAATCGCGACAGTGGATGGACTCGGGCCCATTGGAGGGAATGCACATAGTGAAGAGGAGTATTTGGAAATTCCCAGCCTTACGGAAAGGACACTCCTATTGGCAACCGTCATTCAAAAATTATCAAAAATGACCTAGCACACTAATTCCGATTAGACTGCTCATATTTCGCTTGTCATTAATGATGTTTATGATATATTGTTAATTGGGAAGCTAAATAAGAACAGAATTTATTGGAGTTGAATATATATGCTGCATCAGTTTTCACGAAATGAATTGGCAATTGGCAAGGAAGGAATCGATATACTGAAAAATACGACCGTTGCAGTCCTGGGTGTTGGAGGCGTCGGTTCATTTTCAGCCGAAGCATTGGCACGTTCCGGGGTAGGCCGTATTATTCTTGTGGATAAAGACGATGTCGACATCACAAATGTAAACAGGCAGATTCATGCTCTATTATCAACAGTCGGTCAACCGAAAGCGGAATTGATGAAAAATCGCATTCAAGATATCAATCCCGACTGCGAAGTGATCGCTCTTAAAATGTTCTATACAGAAGAGACGTTTGAAGAATTCTTCAGTTATGGCTTGGACTATGTCATTGATGCATCGGATACGGTCATTTACAAGATACATGTGATGAAGGAGTGCCTCAAACGGAATATCAAGGTGATTTCAAGCATGGGGGCCGCTAATAAGATGGACCCGACGCGTTTTCAAATTGCCGATATCTCCAAAACGCATACCGATCCGCTTGCCAAGGTCATTCGTACTAGATTGCGTAAAGAGGGCATAACAAAGGGAATTCCCGTTGTCTTTTCCGACGAGAGCCCTATTGTCATTCGGGAGGATGTGCGGAAAGAAGTCGGCAATGATGAGGCAAAAATCCGTAAAGCCCAAATGCCTCCGTCTTCGAATGCTTTCGTACCATCCGTTGCGGGCTTAATTGCAGCAAGTTGGGTGATCAATGATCTATTGAAAGACATTGAAGTTCGCCGTGTAAATGATTGATAAAAATCAACTGACTCTATAAAGGGTCAGTTTTTTTGTGGCGAATATGTAGATATTCCTTTAAATAACTTTTTTATCCATATCATATAGACGGGGTCGAAAGAATGAGATACACTATATTTTCAGAATATTATTTTTATTCAGATATTCTTTTCGTTTAAAAGAACATATTAAAACAAGGGGGTTTCAAATGAAGAAGAAAAAGCTAGCAGGAGTGTTTCTATCACTTTCTTTGGTTGCAGGGGCGCTGGCAGGTTGCAGCGGCGACTCGAAAACCAGCAGTTCAAGCGGGGGTTCATCAAAATCGGGTGACACCATTAAAATTGGGGCCAACCTTGAATTATCCGGAGGTACGGCATCATTCGGCCAATCGGCTGCCGATGGTTTGAAACTGGCCATCGATGAGATTAATAAAGAGGGCATCGACGGTAAAAAATTGGAAATCGTGAAGGTTGATAATAAATCAGATGCAGCAGAAGCTACAAGCGGTTCGATCAAGCTAGTCAGCCAGGACAAGGTTGTGGCTGTAGTCGGATCTGCGACAAGCACGAATACATTGGCACAGGTTCAAGTCGCACAGGATAATAAAGTTCCTCTACTCACACCAACTGCAACAAATCCCGACATTACCAACAAAGCTGGAAAATTAAATGATTATGTGTTCAGAACTTGCTTTATCGATCCATTCCAAGGTACGGTGGCAGCCAATTTCGCATCTGACGAAATTGGAGCAAAGACGGCTGCGATCTATGTGGATAGCGCAAGCGATTATTCTAAAGGATTGGCCGCGGCTTTTAAAGAAGCATTCACTGCCAAGGGCGGTAAAATCGTGGCGGAAGAAGCTTATGTAACGAAAGATACTGATTTCCGTTCTACATTGACACGTATCAAATCGGCAAAACCTGAGTTCGTTTTTCTTCCTGGTTATTATGAGGAAGTCGGATTGATCCTAAAACAGGCACGTGAAGACGGCATAGACCTTCCATTCATGGGCGGGGACGGCTGGGATTCCCCGAAGGTCGTTGAAATTGCCGGAGCGGAAGCTTTAAAAAATACGTATATCACGAATCACTATTCCCCGGAAGATGAAGATGCCAAAATCCAGGATTTCGTTGCAGCCTTCAAAAAGGAATACGATAAAACACCGGATGCCTTTGCCGCACTTGGCTATGACACTGGGTACTACCTGGCAGACGCCATCAAGAGATCTGGAGATGCTTCCCCTGAAAAAATCAGACAAGCATTGGAAGATGTCAAAGATCTTCAATTAGTTTCCGGAACGCTGAACCTTGATGAAAATCATGATCCGATCAAATCGGCGACCATCCTGGAATATGTGGATGGCAAACAAACATTCAAAACAAAAATCAATCCATAATACCTTACGTGGATAGGGGGCAAGTCCCCCCTATTCTATATTCACTTAAAAAACACCTTAACGGGGAGAGTGCAATATGGAACTGATTCAGCAATTGGTAAATGGCATTTCACTCGGAAGCATTTATGCTTTGATCGCGCTTGGTTATACGATGGTGTATGGAATCGTCAAACTCATAAACTTCGCCCATGGAGACGTATTCATGGTCGGTTCATTTGTGGGCTTTTACGCCATTACCGTAATGGACTTATCCTTCATCCCGGCTTTATTGATTTCAATGGCCACATGTGCCATCTTTGGCGTTTTAATTGAACGCATTGCTTATAAACCCCTTCGTAATGCAACACGGATCGCGGCTTTGATAACGGCCATCGGTGTTTCCCTTCTGATAGAAAATGGGCTGATTTACATCCGGGGCGCCCAGCCGGAAGCCTATCCAAATAATGTCCTTCCGATGGATAAACTCGATATATTCGGAGTTTCCATCAGCAGTCAATCGATATTGATCTTATCCGTATCCATCATTTTAATGATCATCCTGCAATTCGTTGTCCATAAAACCAAAATCGGCAAAGCGATGCGTGCCGTTTCATTCGATTCCGAGGCGGCCAAGCTGATGGGAATTAATGTGAACAATACGATTTCCGCTACGTTCGCCATAGGTTCGGCCCTGGCAGGGGCGGCTGGTGTCATTTTTGGCATCTACTATATTAAAATCGAACCGTTGATGGGTGTCCTTCCTGGCCTCAAAGCATTTGTCGCAGCCGTCTTGGGCGGCATCGGCATCATTCCGGGAGCGATGGTCGGCGGTCTGCTGCTTGGAGTGATCGAGGCTTTGGTCAGTGCCGCCGGTTACTCATTATGGCGCGATGGTGTGGCTTTCGTCGTACTTATCTTGATTTTGATTTTCTTGCCGCAGGGACTATTCGGTAAAAATAAAAGAGAAAAAGTGTAGGGGAGACATGGCGATGACTACTTTAAAGAATTCAAAGGGTTTTTGGCTCTCGATCGTGCTCGCACTTATTTTTTTCGGAATCATGCAGTACACCATTTCAAACGGTATCCTCAATCCATTTTATATCAACACGCTTATGTTCATCGGCATCAATATCATGCTGGCGACGAGCCTTCATTTAATCATTGGAATAACCGGGCAGTTCTCGATCGGGCATGCAGGTTTTTTAGCGGTTGGGGCCTATGCTTCGGCAGTCATGACAATGAAGCTGGAACTTCCTTTTATCATAGCTGTATTGACTGGGGGCGTCATCGCCGCTGTTGCGGGTATGGTGATCGGGATACCCAGCTTGCGCCTGAAGGGGGATTACCTGGCGATAGCCACCCTTGGTTTTGGGGAAATTGTCCGGATCGTCCTTTTGAATATTGAATATGTAGGCGGTGCAAGCGGGATGCAGGTATCCCACCTGACTACTTGGCCATGGGTTTTTGCCTGTGTCATGATCACCGTCTTAGTCATCAGGAATTTCACCAATTCGACTCACGGGCGTGCATGCATATCCGTAAGGGAAGATGAAACGGCGGCTGATGCGATGGGAATCAATACGACCTATTATAAAGTGGCGGCCTTCGTCATCGGAGCTTTTTTTGCCGGAATTGCCGGATCGCTCTATGCCCATAATTTTTATATTATCCAGCCATCGAATTTCGGTTTCCTGAAATCCTTCGATATACTGATTTTCGTCGTACTTGGCGGTCTTGGAAGTCTTTCAGGTTCGGTTTTGGCCGCCATTTTACTGACGATCGTGACGACATTCCTTCAGGATTACCCGGAAACGAGGATGATCATCTACAGTCTTGTCCTGATCCTGATGATGATTTTCCGCCCGCAGGGGTTAATGGGAACAAAAGAAATCACATCATTGTTCACACATAAAAAAACGAAAGGGGGCCCAAAGGATGGAAGCCACAATACCGTTGCTTAAGGTAGATTCGGTGGGTATACGCTTTGGCGGATTGAAAGCGGTGTCCGATGTGAACGTGGAATTATTTCCAGGGGAACTTGTAGGCCTGATCGGGCCGAATGGAGCTGGGAAAACGACCTTCTTCAATTTACTGACGGGTGTGTATGTCCCTACAGAAGGAACGATCGCTTTGAACGGGGAAAATCTAAATAAGCAGCAGCCTTATAAAATTACCCGAAAAGGGATCTCGAGGACCTTTCAAAACATTCGTCTCTTCAGTGAGTTATCCGTGATCGATAATGTGAAGGTTGCTTACCACTCGCTTGCCAAGCATGGAATTCCAAGCTCCATATTCCGGTTGCCCGGACATTTTTCAGGGGAAAAGGAAATGGATGAAAAGGCGCTCGAATTTTTGCGGATTTTCAATCTTGACCATTTTAAGGATGAAAAAGCGAAGAATCTTCCATACGGACAGCAAAGGCGGCTGGAAATAGCCCGTGCCCTTGCCGCCAATCCGAAACTTCTTTTACTGGACGAACCGGCAGCCGGGATGAACCCCCATGAAACGAAAGAATTAATGAACCTCATTGCTTTTATCCGGAAGGAGTTCAACCTGACCGTTTTGCTAATCGAACATGATATGTCACTGGTCATGGGTGTATGCGAACGGATTTATGTCCTTGATCATGGACAGCTCATCGCTCACGGAAAGCCGGATGAAATCCGCAACGATCCAAAGGTTATCGAGGCATATCTAGGGGAGGAGGTTTCCTGATGCTGAAAATAGAGGACATCAATGTTTATTACGGCAATATCCAAGCGCTAAAAGGGGTTTCCATGGAGATAAATGAAGGGGAAATCGTGACTTTGATCGGGGCGAACGGAGCGGGAAAAAGCACGCTGCTCAAAACGATTTCCGGTCTGTTAAAACCAAAGCAAGGAAAAGTTCTGTTCGAAGGCAATTCGATTGGGGGAAAAGCGGCACAGGCCATCGTGAAACTGGGCATATCCCATGTGCCTGAAGGACGACGTGTCTTCGCCAACATGACGGTGGCCGAAAACCTGGAGCTTGGGGCTTATTTGCGGAAAGACAAAGATGGCATCCATAAGGATATGGAAAAGGTATACGAGCTATTTCCGAGGCTGCTGGAAAGAATCAAACAGCAGGCTGGCACGCTTTCAGGCGGGGAACAGCAGATGCTTGCAATGGGTCGGGCCTTAATGGCGAAACCGCGATTATTACTGCTCGATGAACCTTCGATGGGCCTTGCACCGCTTCTGGTGAAGCAAATATTCAACATCATCCAGGAAATCAGTGAGTCCGGCACAACGATCCTTTTGGTCGAGCAAAACGCCAACCTCGCCTTATCCATTGCAGATCGGGCGTATGTCGTTGAAACGGGCCGAATCGTCCTGTCGGGCAATGCAGAGGAACTAACATCAAGTGAAGAAATAAAAATGGCCTATTTAGGAGGCCACTAAAACCGCCGTTTGGCGGTTTTTTTGTTTGTTGATCGAGTTATGCAGAATATGCAGGAAGATAAAAAAGAACAGGGTTTCATGCATGATTTTATACATCCAATATAGTATTATTCAATTTTGATATAGGAATTAAGACTAAAAAAACACGAAAAAACTGGGTTTAATTCCCTATCAATATACTTGTATTTTGGTAAAAATGTAATTAATAGGATGGGGAAAATTAGAGAATGAATAAAATTTTTTGATCTGTAAGTAAGGAATTTATAATATCAATATAATTTAATTATCCGGTTTTTCTGATTATATCGCCTATTGTCGCAATATTTAAAATATATAAAGATAAAAATGACAGAGCACTACCTGTGAAAAATATCCTAATTACCGAAATCTTCTCGCAATTATTGTATAGACGGAATGAAAATTATGCGGTAAACTATTTTTCGAAATATTAATTTAATTTGAAACATTTCATCTAATCAATTTTTTTCTGAAGGATCATGAATAAATATTCATGCATCAGAGCTTGATTACAAAATGGGGGGATTATTTATGAAAAAGAAAAAATTAGCAAGTGCATTCCTTTCTCTATCACTTGCTGCAGGAGTGCTAGCGGGTTGTTCCGGCTCTGGTTCATCTGAAAAATCAAGCGGGGATGGAGATACGATCAAAATCGGTGTCAACCTTGAATTATCAGGCGGTGTAGCTTCATATGGACAATCGATTGCAGAAGGTCTGGAGCTTGCAACTGCAGAAATCAATAAAGAAGGCATTGACGGTAAAAAAATCAAACTAATTAAAGTCGATAATAAATCTGAAGCGTCCGAAGCGACAAGCGGGGCGATCAAGCTGACATCGCAAGATCAGGTTGCAGCGATCGTGGGCGCAGCAACAAGCACGAACTCGATTGCACAAGTACAGATTGCCCAAGATAATAAAGTGCCGGTCATTTCACCTTCTGGTACAAGTCCTGAAATCACTTTCAGCAAGGATAAATTGAACGATTACGTCTTCAGGACAAGCTTCATCGATCCGTTCCAAGGGACGGTAGCTGCAAACTTTGCCGCAAAAGAAATCAAAGCGAAAAGTGCAGCCATCTATATTGACAGCTCAAGTGATTATTCAAAAGGGTTAGCCGCAGCCTTTAAAGAACAATTCGAAAAGAATGGCGGAAAAGTTGTTGCTCAGGAAGCTTACATTGCGAAGGATACTGATTTCCGTTCCACATTGACTCGTTTGAAATCGGCAAAACCTGATTTCATTTTCCTTCCTGGTTACTATGAGGAAGCTGGTCTGATCGTGAAGCAGGCACGGGAAACTGGACTTGACGTTCCATTCATGGGCGGCGACGGCTGGGATTCTCCTAAGCTAGTTGAAATTGCCGGTGCAAAAGCTCTAAATAATACGTTCATCACGAACCATTATTCTTCAGGTGATCCTGATGAGAAAATTCAGAATTTTGTGTCAGCATTTAAAGCGAAATACAAAGATAAGTCCCCGGATGCATTCAATGCCCTAGGATATGACACAGGATACTTCCTTGCAGACGCGATTAAACGTGCTGGTTCAGCGGATTCGGAAAAAATCAAAGAAGCGCTGGAAAAAACGGCTGACCTTGAGCTTGTTACGGGTACATTCACATTGGATGAAAAACATAATCCAATCAAATCTGCCACCATCCTTGAATTTAAAGAAGGAAAACAAGTATTCAACACAAAAATCAATCCTTAATTTCGGAGAACAACTCCAACCCTTTCGCCGGCCCTTCCTTAATAAGAAGGTGCTGGCGAATTCTCATTTTTCAAGCATGCCAGGGTGCTGAACATTCCCTTAGCGGAATAAAAAGAGTCTGGACTAATCACTCATAAAATTAGATTTTCAAGGAGAGTCGAACATGGAATTGATACAACAGTTAATTAACGGGGTTTCATTAGGAAGTATTTATGCCCTTATCGCTCTCGGATATACGATGGTTTACGGGATTGTTAAATTGATAAACTTCGCACATGGCGATGTATTCATGGTCGGCTCATTCGTTGGGTTTTACTCAATAACGGTCCTGGATCTGTCATTCGTGCCCGCCCTATTAATCTCGATGACGGTCTGTGCTCTGTTTGGAGTATTGATCGAACGTATCGCGTACAAGCCATTGCGTAACGCAACACGTATCGCGGCACTTATCACGGCCATCGGTGTTTCCCTTTTGATCGAATACGGATTCATCTACGTCCGCGGTGCACAGCCGGAAGCTTATCCGAATGATGTATTGCCGACAGACAAGTTCAATATTTTTGGAGTTTCCATCAATAGTCAATCGATTTTGATTTTTGGAGTGGCGGTAGTCTTGATGATCATCCTTCAAATCATCGTTCATAAATCGAAAATTGGAAAAGCGATGCGTGCCGTTTCCTACGATGCGGATGCAGCTAAGCTGATGGGTATAAATGTCGATAACACGATTTCTGCCACCTTTGCAATCGGTTCCGCATTGGCTGGGGCAGCGGGCGTCATTTTCGGTATTTACTATATTAAGATCGAGCCGCTCATGGGTGTGCTTCCGGGATTGAAGGCATTCGTTGCCGCCGTACTTGGAGGGATCGGGATTATACCGGGCGCGATGGTCGGTGGCCTATTGCTAGGAGTCATCGAAGCTTTGGTCAGTGCCGCCGGTTACTCATTGTGGCGTGATGCTGTAGCCTTCGTCGTACTGATTCTTATCTTGATTTTCATGCCACAAGGCTTATTCGGTAAAAACAAAAAAGAAAAAGTATAGGGGAGACAAAGCAATGACTACAATTAAGCGAGCAAAAGGTTTTTGGCTCTCGATTTCACTATCATTGATCTTTTTCGCCGTAGTTCAAGTGTTAATCGGCGGCGGATCGCTAAATCCTTTTTATCAAAATACGCTCATGTTCATCGGGATCAATATCATTCTGGCGGCGAGCCTGCACTTGATCATCGGGATAACCGGGCAGTTCTCCATCGGGCATGCCGGATTCCTGGCAGTCGGTGCCTATGCTTCAGCCGTCATGACGATGAAGCTGGAAATGCCATTTTATGCGGCATTGATAGTCGGCGGTTTGGCGTCAGCGCTGGCAGGATTGATCATCGGAATTCCTAGCTTACGCTTAAAAGGTGACTATCTGGCGATTGCGACCCTTGGTTTTGGGGAAATCGTCCGGATCATGCTTTTGAATATCGATTATGTCGGCGGGGCGAGCGGCATGCAGGTTTCCCATTTGACCACTTGGCCGTGGGTATTCGCTTCCGTCATCGTAACGATCATCGTCATCCGAAACTTTACTAGCTCGACCCACGGAAGAGCCTGCATATCGATCCGCGAGGACGAAACGGCTGCCGATTCGATGGGAATCAACACGACTTATTATAAAGTTGTCGCCTTTGCCATCGGTGCTTTTTTTGCCGGTATCGCTGGCGGGCTTTACGCTCATAACTTCTATATCATCCAGCCATCGAACTTCGGATTCCTGAAATCATTTGATATTTTGATCCTTGTCGTACTTGGCGGTCTTGGAAGTCTTTCCGGTGCCGTATTGGCAGCGATATTACTGACGGTAGTCACGACTTTCCTGCAGGATTATCCGGAAACACGAATGATCATCTACAGTCTTGTGCTTATCGTGATGATGCTCTATCGCCCGCAAGGTTTAATGGGTACCAAAGAAATAACATCCATGTTCAAACGTAAAGGAGGAAGCAGCCATGAAAAAAATAAAAACACCGCTGCTTAAAGTCGATTCGGTCGGTATCCAGTTCGGAGGGCTTAAAGCCGTTTCTGATGTTAACGTCGAATTATATCCAGGAGAACTAATTGGCTTGATCGGGCCGAACGGCGCTGGAAAAACCACTTTCTTTAACTTGCTGACAGGAGTTTACGTCCCGACGGAGGGCACCATTTCATTGGAAGGTGAGAACTTAAGAAAACTGCCTCCATATAAAATCACGCAAAAAGGGATCAGCCGGACATTCCAGAACATTCGCTTATTCAGTGAGCTATCCGTGATCGACAATGTAAAAGTGGCCTATCATTCGCTTTCGAAGCATGGCATCTTAAGTTCGATCTTCCGCATGCCGATCCATTTTAAAGGCGAAAAGGAAATGGATGAAAAAGCGATTGAGTTCCTGAAGATCTTCAACCTTGATCAATATAAGGATGAAAAGGCAAAGAACCTGCCATATGGTAAACAAAGACGTTTGGAGATCGCCCGTGCCCTTGCCGCCAACCCGAAACTGCTTTTGCTCGATGAACCGGCAGCGGGGATGAACCCCCAGGAAACGCACGAACTCATGAACCTGATTGCCCTCATCCGTGAGAAATTCGATTTGACCGTATTATTGATAGAACATGATATGCCGCTCGTCATGGGTGTTTGCGAACGCATATATGTACTCGATCACGGGCAACTGATCGCTCAAGGAAAGCCAGAAGAAATCCGTAACAATCCAAAAGTCATCGAGGCCTATCTGGGCGAGGAGGTTTCATAATGTTAAAAATCGAGGACATCAACGTCTATTACGGAAACATTCAAGCCTTGAAAGGAATCTCGCTTTCTATTAACGAAGGCGAAATCGTAACCCTGATCGGGGCGAACGGAGCCGGGAAAAGCACGTTGCTGAAGAGCATTTCCGGCCTATTAAAACCAAAACAAGGGAAGATCATATACGAAGGGGATTCCATCGGAGGAAAGGCAGCACAATCCATCGTGAAAATGGGCATTTCCCATGTCCCTGAAGGCCGGCGGGTATTTGCTAACATGTCCGTCGAAGAAAACCTTCAGCTTGGTGCTTATTTACGTAAGGATAAGGCAGGCATCAAGCAGGACATGGAGAAAGTCTATGAATTATTCCCACGTTTGCTGGAGCGCCTGAAACAGCAATCCGGAACCCTTTCCGGCGGGGAACAGCAAATGCTCGCGATGGGCAGGGCACTCATGGCCAAGCCCCGGCTTCTGTTACTGGACGAGCCATCGATGGGACTTGCTCCATTATTGGTGAAGCAAATCTTTCATATCATCGAAGAAATCAACAAAACAGGTACGACGATTCTGCTGGTCGAACAAAATGCCAACTTAGCACTATCCATCGCGGACAGAGCCTATGTTGTCGAAACCGGCCGAATCGTCCTATCAGGCAAATCAGAGGAACTGACCGCAAGCGAAGAAATCAAGAATGCCTATTTAGGCGGACATTAAACCTGTTACAGACTGCAGACGAACTCGAGGAAAAGCGAGTTTGGCTGCAGTTTTTTTGTTTTAAAAAGGTTCCAGTGGATTTCAGAAATCCGCTCCCTTTCCGCCGACTGTCTGCCAAGCCTCCTCGCCTAGCCAGTAATTCGGCAGGAGTGTCGCAAATTTCTTCCATCCAATAAGGATTACAGTAAAAAAACATGAAGAATAATCTAGTCTTGTTTTAAAATCATGGTTTAGGATTAGACCAATCGGAAGTCCCAGACTGACTGGAGATATATTCGAGGAAA